>CAYSXF010000590.1:0-3925 GCA_964434815.1 uncultured Lentisphaeraceae bacterium | reverse complement strand
GGGCAGCGATGTGCCCGCCCTGATCCACGGCGGCGCGGTCCTGATGGAGGGCCGGGGCGAGCGCGTGACTGGCCTGTTCGACGGGGAGGAAAAGCCTCTGTGCGAGGGGTTTTGGCTCGTGATCGCCAACCCCGGCGTGATGTGCCCGACACCCGATGTTTACCGTAAATGGAGAGCGGGCTTGACGGCGAGCCCCTTTATTCTCCATAATATGAGTTCTTCTATCCGAACCAGCAACGTGTCGGCTGCGGCGGATGCACTTCACAACGGACTGCAGCAAGGGGTATTCGAAAATTACCCCGACGTTGCCCAAACAGCCGCGCGGCTTCACGAAGCGGGGTGTTTGGGTGTTTTACTCTCCGGGAGCGGTGCGTCGGTTTTCGGCTTGGCGCGGGACGAGGCACACGGACAGGAGATAGGCCGGAAGCTGGGCTCCGGCCTATGGCACGTTTTGGTGCGCACCTGCCCGGTGGTGTAATGGCAGCACAAGAGACTTTGACTCTCTCAGAGGTGGTTCGAATCCACCCCGGGCAACCAGTTTGATAACGGACGTTTTTGTTTGAACCTCGAGCGGGAAGGCGCGTGCGAGCGCAGAACTAATGAGCATGATCGTATTTTCTGGAACAGCGAATCTGCCGCTAGCTGAGAAGATGATGGCCTATCTCGGCGGGCGGCTGGGCGACATCAACATCCGCCGTTTTCCGGATGGCGAGACCCACGTCAAGATCGTGGACAACATCCGCGGCATGGACGTCTACGTCGTCCAGCCGATCTGCACCCAGCCCAACGAGATGCTGATGGAGCTGCTGATCATGATCGACGCCATGCGCCGCGGCTCGGCCTCGCGCATCACCGCCGTGCTCCCGTATTACGGCTATGCGCGCCAAGACCGCAAAGACCAGCCGCGCGTGCCGATCACGGCCAAGCTGGTCGCCAACCTCCTCGTGGCCGCAGGCACCAACCGCGTCCTGACCATGGACCTGCACGCCCAACAGATTCAAGGATTTTTTGATATTCCCGTCGACCACCTGCACGCCGCGCCGGTAATGGTGAAGTACCTGCGTGAGATGAAGCTGAAGAAGCCGCTTGTCGTGTCGCCCGATACCGGAGGGGCAAAAGCGGCCTATTCCTATTCACAAATGCTGGGCACGGGCCTGGCAATTGTAGCGAAGCAGCGCCTGGGAGACGCGGAAGTGGACGCCTTTAGCGTCGTCGGCGACGTGAAAGGGTGCGACGTGATCATGGTCGATGACATGACCACGACCTGCGGCACGCTGTGTGCGGCAGCGAAGATCCTGAAGGAGCAGGGGGCCTCGTCCATCCGGGCGGCGGTCACCCACATGCCCCTGACGGACAAGGGCGTCGAG
The DNA here is from genome assembly GCA_964434815.1 of uncultured Lentisphaeraceae bacterium. Classification (GTDB taxonomy): domain Bacteria; phylum Verrucomicrobiota; class Kiritimatiellia; order RFP12; family UBA1067; genus CAYSXF01. The sequence goes on along the minus strand of CAYSXF010000590.1, from coordinate 2,558 downwards.
CGCCTGAAGGCCGACACCGGGCTCATCACAGAGCTGGTGGTGACGGATACGATTCCCTTGCGGAGCGATCTGGACATCACCCAACTGCCGGTGAAGGTGACGGTGCTGTCGGTGGCCGAGCTGTTGGGCGAGGCGATCCGCAGAATCCACAATGACCAGTCCGTCAGCTCGCTGTTCAGACACTGAGCGGCGACGTGCGGACAAGTGACGAAGAGAGACGAAACGCGGCGCGCGGGAAGCGCGGCCTGAAGGCCCTCTCGGGGAACGCTGATTGCCGTTCCGGAGCCGGGCAAAGAGGCCGCCGCAGATGCGTGCCGCGCGAAAGGACAAAGACAAGAAATGGCGAATGAAGTGATCAGAATGAAAGCCGAACTGCGCACGGAACAGGGTTCCTGTGCGGCCGGCCGTTTGCGCCGCGCCGGGGTTCTTCCCGCCGCGGTGAACCGAATCGAGGGCGGCACGACGTTGGTTAAGCTTGACGCGCATGCGTTCACAATCATGCTGCGCCACCATGCCAGCGAGCATTTGCTCGTCACACTCGATCTGGAAGGCAAGGAAGTGCCCGCGCTCCTGCGCGAGGTTCAGGTCAATGTCATGACGGGCGCACCGATCCATGTGGACTTCGGCGAGGTGTCGCTGACCAAGAAGCTGCGCGTCGAGATTCCGCTGCACCTGCTGGGCGAGCCTGAAGGCGTGAAGGTCGACGGCGGCATCCTGCAGCACAACCTCCGCGTGATCGAAGTGGACTGCCTGCCGCTGGACATCGTCGAAAGCTTCGATGTGGACGTGACGGCCATGAAGCTCAGCGAGTCGCTCTTCGTGCGCGACTTGGCCCTGGGAGAGAAGTACACGGTCATCACGGGCAAAGACGTGCCGGTGGCAACCGTGGTCGCGGCCGCCGCGGAAGAGGTCGTTGCAGCTACCCCCGAGGAAGCCGCAGCCGCCGGAAATCCCGAAGTGATCGCGAAGGGCAAGAAGGAAGAGGCTGCAGCAGCAGGCGCGGCACCCGCCGCCGCAGGCGCAGCCAAGGCACCCGCCGCAAAGAAGTAACCCCGAGGGCGCAACCGCGTGAAACTGATTGCGGGACTGGGCAACCCCGGCGAGAGCTACGCGAACACCCCGCACAATGTCGGGTTCGATGTTGTCGACGTGTTGGCGAAGCGGCTTGAGGCGGGATGGAAGAACAGTTCCGGTTTTCATGCTCGCGTGGCTCGCACAGCTTACGCAGGTGAGACGCTGATGCTGGTGAAGCCGCAGACCTTTATGAACCTGAGCGGAACCAGCGTGATTCCTCTGTTGAGGTATTACGGCGGTGACCCCGCAGACCTGACGGTCGTCCTGGACGACGCGGACTTGCCCCTGGGCAGGCTGCGCATCCGGGCTTCCGGAAGCAGCGGAGGGCATCGCGGGCTGGCCTCGGTGATCGAGGCCCTCGGGTCCGAAGCGTTCCCCAGAGTCCGTTTGGGCGTGGGGCGCGAGGAGCGGGGAGGCTTGGTCGGCCATGTGCTCGGCAAGTTCGACGAGACCCGTCTGAACGTTGTCCGCGCGACAGTGGAGGCGGCGTCCGATGCGTTGCTGTGCTTGATCGCACACGGATTGAATGAATCGATGAACCGGTATAACGGCTGGTGCGCCGAGGCGGCGCAGAGCGAAGACCGGAAGTGAGAATGGGAATCCCATCATGAAGAAATACGATGGCTTGTATATCTTCGCCGGTTCGGCGAAAGATGACGTTCTGGACAAACAGATCGACAAAGCGCGCAGCGAAATCACGCGCCTGTCCGGTAACGTGCTGAGCACCGTCGTGCTCGGCAAAAAGACGTTTGCGCGCCCGATGCACAAGCGCGACAATGGTGTGTATGTGAAGATCCGTTTCGAACTGGATCCTCTTCAGGTCACGACCCTCGTCGGGCGCTACCACCTGGTCGAGGACATATTCCGCGTCCAGATCCTGGCCGTCGATGAGCGCCGCGAGGCGATCCTGGCCACGCAGGCGGAGGAGATGAAGGCCCGCGAGGCGGCCCGCGCTGCGGCTGCGGACAAAGAGGCGGCAAACCAGAACGCGCCGGAGGCGTAAGCCCGAAACGCGCACCAAGGACGGTGGACTATGGCATCTTTCAACAAAGTGATCCTCATGGGAAATCTCACGCGCGATCCGGAACTCCGGCAGGCGCCTTCGGGCGCAAAGGTCGCCGACCTCGGGTTGGCGGTCTCGGAGACCTGGCGCGACAAGAGCGGACAATCCAAGGAGGTGACGTGCTTTGTTGACGTCGTGGTCTGGGACAAGCGGGCCGAGCTGTGCCAGCAGTACCTCGTCAAAGGCAGGCCTGTGCTCGTCGAGGGCCGCCTGCAGATGGACGAGTGGAAAAACCAGCAGGGCGAAAAGCGCAGCAAACTGCGCGTGCGGGCCGACACCGTCAAGTTCCTGGGGTCTCCCCAGAAGCGCGACGAGGCCGCGCCGGGCGGCTCACACGCCGCACCCGCAGCCGCACCCGCACCCGCCGCGGCGCAGCACCTGTCTCTTATACACATCTCCGAGCCCACGAGACAGGCAGAAA
>CAYSXF010000589.1:0-3928 GCA_964434815.1 uncultured Lentisphaeraceae bacterium | reverse complement strand
CATTGCCTCGCTCCTGGTCAAAACCTTGCAGGGACTCTTTGAATGATCACTGCAACAATTCGAGTTCGCGACACCGTGTCGGCTGCCATGGCCGCAGCCGGTGCCCAGGCGTCGCCTGACCGCTGCGCCAAGATCGCCGCACGCATCGCTCAGGGCATTTTCGTCAAGCACTTTGAGGCGCTCTCCAAGGCCCGCCACCGCGAGGGCATGGCGCATGACTTTTACCTTGCCGCAGCCCGCTCCACGTACAGCGGCAGCGTCGGCGGCACGGCCATTGTCAACGTGCTGGCCCCCACCGGCCTGCGGCAACGCCTCAAAGGCGGCGACCTCAAGCCGACCAAGACCTACAAGCTTCGCCAGGGCAAGAAGACGATTGAGTATAGCGCCCTCTGGATTCCAGTCGGCGCTGCTGTCGGACGCACGGGCGGCGACTTCCGGGGCCAGCTCGTTGTGATCTGGAACGCCGAAAAGAAATCGGGCGTGGCCATCGACAAGCGCACTAAGGCCGTGCTCTTCGCCCTGGTTGACAGCGTGCATCAAGAGCCCGACCCCAGCGTCGCGCCCGATATGAACGATTTGCGCCGCGACGTGATCGCCGGTGTGGCCGAAAAGATCGGCCGCGCCTGGCGTGCCAAACACCCCGAAGATTAGGAGCTACCATGGCCAACGATATCGAACTGACCGCAGCCATCAACTTTGAAACCAACCAGGCGTCTGCGGGCGCAGCCAAGCAAGCCGTCGACGCGGTGGCCAGCGGCGCGAAGAATGCGGCTGCCGAGGTCGGCAAGGTTAAACCCGGAGAGGGAACGGCCAAAGAGTTCGAACGCGTCAAGGGCTCTGCCGAAAAGTCTTTCGCCGCAATCGACTCGGCGCGGCAGGTGACCGAGGGCGGCATCATGGGCATCGGCCAGGCGGTTAAGAACTTCGCCGGGCAGTTTCCCGCTCTGCAAGCCGCGATGGGTCCGATTGGTCTGGCGCTCGCCGCGTTTGCCATCTGGAAGAAAGCGATTGACGAAACTAAAGAGGCGTGGGCTCGGCTGGCCGCTGGCATCCGGCAAATCAACCTCGAAAACGTTGAGGCGAAGATCCGGCGCACGGCGGAGGCATTTGACCAAGAGCGCGAGTCAATCGACCGCCTTGCCGACGCGCGGCAGCGCCTCTCTGACCTGGAGCAGTCAAAAGATGACGCACAGCTCCGCTCGCAGCTCGCAGCGCTGGAACTGAAGCGTGCCCAGGACAAGGCTATTCTCAGCCCTGACGACAGCATCGGTGCCCGCAAGCTGGATCTGGATTACGCGGACAAAGCCGGTGCGCTCAAAGATGCCTCCGACCAGCGCCGCTCAGAGCGAGAGACTACCAAATACGCCTCGGCGCTTTCAGACCTGCTCGACAAGATGCGGCTCGCGCAGGCAACCGTCAAGGATCTGACGCAAGACTTCACCGACCTCTCCGCGCAGCGCGAAAAGATCAAGGGTCTGGCCATGAGCAAGCAAATGACCTGGTCAACCGCAACTCCCGAAATGGCTGCCATAGACGCGCAGTTGAAGGATGTGAGCGGCAAGCTCAAAACGGCCTATGATGCCAAGACTGCTTTGGAGACGCCCATCATTGAGATGCGCGGCAAGCGCGAGGTCGCAGAGATGGATCGCAAGACGCTCGGCACTCAGTCGCAGACCCGCCAGACCGATGCCTATGTGACGGCCATGGGCATCGATAAGGACTCTAACACGCAGATGCAGGATCTAGTTGACCAGCTCGATGAGGCGGCCGCCTCTGATTCGGCCATCATGCGCAACTGGATACGCCAACAGATCGCGGCGAAGCAGCAAGAGAACTCGCTCAACGCGGCCTTCATGCAGCAGATGATCGACCTCGCGAACGATAACGCGAAAGCCACCCAGGACGCGCTTACCCGCGCGAGCCGCCTGTAAAGGAGCATCATGCCAACTATCGATTACGAGATTTGCCTGGCGCAGGCGACGGCGGGCGCTGAGACGTGGATACCGATCAGCACGCTCGGCGGCTCTGGCCTGCAACGCCAGACGATCACCTGCGGCATGGACTACGTGACTTTCAAGGTCAACGGGAGCACGGCCTTTACGGATGACTCGGTGTTCGCTTACCACGCCAAGGTGCGCGTGCGCCAAGTGGTCGACGGCACGCCGTCATACTATTTCGTCGGGCGCGTCGCGACGATCCCGCGCCATGCAACAGGCACCGCCGAAAGTTACGACTTCCGCATTGAAGGCCCTTGGTCGTGGTTTCAGGCCACGACCCTGCGGCAGCCCTGGGCGGCTGCGGGCGGAGGGATATCCAAGCCGCGCGTGATTCTGTTCTGCGACCAGAGCGGCAACCGGATCACGACCGGCGCACAGATTATAGCGGCAGCCGAGTTCGCGCGGCTGGCAGGCGCTCCGATTGCGCCTGTCACATCGGCCACGGTTGCGGCTGGCTTCACGCCTCCGTTCGACGAGCAGATTAATATCAAATGCGCTGACGTGGTGACCAAGGCGCTGGCCAATCATCCGCACGCGGTGATCTGGTTCGACTACAGCCAGCGCGACGCGGTATTCCACTGCGACACGCGGCAGGCGCTTCCTGCTGTCTCGCGCTCTATAGCCGGGCGCAGGGATATTCTGATCAGCCAGCGTAATGACATGCAGGCTCCGGCCATTGCCATTTGCTACGAGCAGAGCGGCAGCGTTGACAGCAGCCCCGTGGTCAACACCACGCTCGATTACGCGCCTGTGATCAGCGGCGAGTCTACGCTCGCGCGTGACGCCCGCCTGTCGCAGGCGGATGTGATGTGGGCGTGCTACAGTTTGCAAGGCGCTTCGGTCACGACTGTGTCGCAGCTCATTGAGGCAGCGGCTTTCCCCGTCTCGCTTAATAACCTCGCGTGGTGGCAGGCGCGTCTGCCCTGGCTGTCGGAGCTTGACCCAGACGACATCACCATTACCGGCGCAGAGCGTCTCGGCGACTCAACGCTGTCGAACCTGCTTGTTCAAGGTGCGCTTCAAACGTGGATGTCAACTGCCAGCATTGAGACGGAGCGCATCCGCGCGGACATTTCCTTTGTTCGTCGCGGAGTTGTCAATGGGGTAAACACGGTCATCGAGCAAGGCACGAAGTCTGAGGTTCTTGAGGTGCAGGTTACCGGTGCTGCAATCGGGCAGACGCTCTACCGGCAGCCGGTTTCGATTGATGAGGGAGAGCCGGTGCCTGTCGGGATCGCCGCGCAGCTTTATAACGAGTGGTCGCAGCTTCACTTCCAGGGCACGATTGTTTTTCGCAACGATTCAGCGCCCGGCGACCTGGTTCCAGGACACGCGCTAAACCTCACAGGAGGGCGCGACGAATGGCTTGCCATGGCCGCGATGATTATCCGCTGCTCTGAGGATGCGGATAACGGCGAGACCACCGTTGAGTTCGGTGTCCCATCCTGGACGGATGTTGATAGCCGCGTGGCCTTCGCCAAGGCGACGCGCAGCCGCAACCCTGCGACTTCCCGCGTCTACCAGACCGGCGCGACGGCAGACGGCGTGACCGGCAATGTGACGCCTGCTGTAGTTCGCGACGGCAGCGTGGACGCGGCCTATGTCCGTCAGGTGTTCACTGGCACGGGCTCGCCCTGCCACCTGATCGTGATCGACGCCAACCAAATCATCAAATCGGATGACGAGGAAATCTCATCGGTCATCCAGCCCCGTGAAGTGCTGCTGCCTTTTATCGACGAAGCGGACGGCTACAAGTTGAAGGCCGCTGCCGCCCAGGTCATGGCGTCGGCTCCCTATGGCGATGCGATCAGCCTTGAGGGCGCTGACCTGGCCGCGTCTGCGCCTCCCGCGATTGATGCCACGGGCGCGGTGGGCACGGCAACCAAGGCGGCGCGTGAAGATCACACGCACGCTGGTGTGACGCTCACAGC
>CAYSXF010000588.1:0-3934 GCA_964434815.1 uncultured Lentisphaeraceae bacterium | reverse complement strand
CGCCGTAGTCAAGGACGAGGACTTCATCGACACCGTGTTCGTGGCGGAAACCCACGATACCCTGCTCCTCTTCACCAGCCAGGGCCGCGTCTTCAAGAAGGAGGCCTACGAGATTCCCGAGGCGCCCCGCACGTCGTTCGGCAAGCCCATCGTCAACCTGCTTGAGCTGCGCAAAGATGAGTCCGTCGTGGCCCTGCTGCCGATCCGCTCCTTCCAGACCGGCGAGGACGTCTTCTTCGCCACCGAAAACGGCGTGATCAAGCGCACTGCCCTCGCCGAGTTCAGCAACGTCAACCGCAAAGGCATCATTGCCATCAAGTTCAAGGATATCCCGAGCGACGATGACGACGGCGACGCGCCGGATAAAGCCGAGGCCGTTGAAGCGGACGATGCCGCAGAGCAGACCGCGAATGACCGCCTCATCCAGGTCCGTCTTGTTCGCGAGACCGACCACATCCTGTTGGTCACGGCCAACGGCAAGGCCATCCGCTTCCCCGTCTCCCTCAAGAAGACTGACGCGGACGGCGCCGAGCGCGAGACCAGCGTGCGCAGCATGGGCCGCGCCTCGTGCGGCGTGCGCGGCATCCGTCTGGCGGAGGGCGACGCGGTGCGCTCCTTTGACATCGTGAACGACTCGGAAACGCTCCTCGTCGCCACCGAGCACGGGTACGGCTACCGCACCGAATTTAGCGGGTTCACGCCGCACCACCGCGGCGGCGGCGGCATGATCGCCATCAAGGACGGCGACGGGCGCAACGGCAAGGTCGTGGCCGCCCACGCGGTGCTCGAAGGCCAGTCTGTGATCTACATCACTTCCGACGGCATGATGGTTCGCTCGCCTGTCAACCAGATTCCCGTCAACGGCCGCGGCAGCAAGGGTAGGCGTCTCATCCGCCTCGGAGAGAGCGCGACGCTCGTGTCGGTCAGCATCGCCGATTCGGAAGAGGTGGACGAGTTGCCGTCGGAGCCTTTGCCGGAGGGCGCTTTGGAGACGGCTGTCCAAGACTCGCCCGAGGGGTCGGCCGATTCCGAGCTTGCCGGGGATCAGGAATAGGCTCTGCGATTCAACCATGACCTTCCAGCCGGTGTCAAAAGGAGTTCTAATATGCTACGTTTGGGAGTGAACATCGATCATGTGGCCACGCTGAGGCAGGCGCGGCGCACGGTGTATCCGAGCCTCGTGGAGGCAGCCGCGCTCTGCGAGAAAGCGGGCGCGCACGGCATCACCGTGCACTTGCGCGAGGACCGCCGCCACATTCAGGACGCGGACGTCTACGCGCTGCGCAAGTCGCTGAAAACGCGCATGAACCTCGAGATGGCGAACAACCCCGACATCGTGGCCGTGGCGCTGGACATCAAGCCGGACGAAGTGTGCATGGTGCCGGAGCGGCGCGAGGAGCTGACCACCGAAGGCGGCTTGGACGTGGCGGGGCAGATCAAGGAGTTGGCTCCTGTGGTGGCCTCGCTGCGTAAGGCGGGCATCAGCGTGAGCATGTTCATCGACCCGGATCTGAGCCAGGTCGAGGCTTCGGCCGAGATCGGCGCGCCGTACATCGAGCTCCATACCGGCGCATACGCCGAGCGCACCCGCTCGGAGCGCGAGCTGGAGCTGGGTCGCCTGATCGCTGCGGCCAAGCGCGCCCACGAGATCGGGCTCAAGGTGAATGCGGGGCACGGGCTGAGCCTCGACAACATCGGGCCGATATTGAACATTCCCTATCTCGATACGCTCAATATCGGACACAGCATCGTCTGTCACGCGCTTTTCGTGGGCCTTGAGCAGGCCGTGCGGGAAATGCTAAGTAAGTTAGGAGTTAGGAGTTAGGAGTTAGGAGTTTGACGATTCAGCCAGGCATGAGACGATTTCAACTCCTCCCTCTTAATTTCTCGCTCCTCACTCTCACGGAGTGAGTCTATGTCTCTGCAACGCGGATCTTTCGGGATCGAGTTCGACGAGCGCCAAGGCTTCCAATATCAGAAGCTTTGGTGGTCGGTTGCGCTGATTCCCGTAGTCGCGTTGATTGTGCTGTATTTCCGAGGGTGCGGAGGCGACGCGGCGCGGACGACCTTTTCCGATGACCCGATGCAGCAGTCCCGCCAAGAAGCGTCCGAGTTGAAAGCCGAACGCGAACGTCCGTCGGTTCTTAAACACTTTCTTCAGACGTGGTGGAAAGCGCCGGCGGAAGAAAAGCGGGAAGCAGAGGCGCTGGTTGTCGCGCCTGAGCCTAAGAAAGGCTGGATGGCGTCGGTGCCGCCGAATGTGCTGTCTACCGTACAGAAGCAGTCCGCCGAGGTCAAGCGGCTGCTGGAGCAGGTTGCGGTGTGCGAGACCGCAGACGACCTGGTGGCAGAGCGGCAGCTCTTTCGTCAGCTTCTGATTCGGAAGGAGGCCGAAGAGATCCGCGCGTTCGTGGAGCGCAAGATCGGCGAGATCAACACCACGCTGCTTTTTTCCGACCGGGCCATGCCTGAGAAAGTGAAGCACCGTGTCGAGGCGGGCGATCTGATCGCCAAGCTCACCAAGAAATACGGCAACACGCAGGACTATCTGCTCAAGGCCAACGGCATCGAAAAGCCGGCCCTGCTGCGCATCGGGCGCGAGATCTGGGTGATGAAAAACCCGGTCTTCGAGCTGACCGTGTTCAAGAAGGGCGGCAGCGCTGTGCTGACGTTGAACGGCTTGTTCTTCAAGCGCTATCCGATCAGCGTCGGCAAAGCGACGGATTCGCCGAACGGCACCTATGCGGTCCGCAGCCGTGCGAAAAAGCCAGTCTATACCAATACAGAGCGGGACAACAGCACGCAAGATGTGAGCTGGATTTCGCTGGCTGCCACGGGGGAGACGCCTGACGTGTCCGGGTTCGGACTGCACGGCACGTGGAACGAATCCGCGCTCGGCCGGCAGGTGGACGCCGGCCGCATCCGGTTCAGCAACACGGACATCGAAGAGCTGTATGTGCTCCTCCCAGTCGGTTCTCTCGTGAACGTTACCGAGTGACGCCGTTCGTAACGCGAGCTGCAACCCTGACATCCGTCGTGCCCGCGCGATGGGGAATAGTCCGACCGGGCACACGGTTGACGATGATCACTGACGCGCATCATAATCAGCAGTGACGGAATTAGGCCGACGGCTATGCTCGCGCCTATGGGAGGAGAAAGCATGAAGAACCAAACGGGAGGAATGACGGACGGGAGCCGCAGGCTGCGGCTCAAGCACCCCCTGTGGCGGCCCGTTGCCCGCATGTGGTTCTCTTGCGCCGCAGGGATGAGGTGGCTGCTGATGCTCTGCGTCGCCGTCACGGCCTGGGCTGAGATGATCAACGCCTCTGTGTCTGAAGCACGAACGGTTGCGGAAGATGCGGGCGAGACGCCGTGGATCGGGGAGGCAGGCATACGGGAAGATGTCTCCGACATCATGGCGCGCGAGCAGGAGACGGAGGGGCAAGGGGAGCATTCGGTCAGGATCAGGCCGGTGTTGCGTCCGAACCGGCAAGGGCTGCCGCAGAATCCGCACTCACCGGACGGGCGCCTGAACGTGCAGCAGGCGTTCGCGATGCCTGCCCCCGGCCTGCTATCGCCGCAGACGACCGGCACGAGTTTCACGGGCGCGACGCTTGCCGACACAAGTTCGTTCCCTCCGGACACGATGGGCGCGGTTGGGCCGACGCAGTTCATCGTCGCGGTCAACGGGCGCATCCGCACCTTCAACAAGACCACCGGCGTTGCCGACGGCGCGCTGAACGCGTCCATGGACACGTTCTTCAACTCGGTCATGACGCCGCCGACCAGCAGCAATTTCACCAGCGATCCGCATATCCGCTACGACCGGCTCAGCGGGCGGTGGATCGTGATTATGATCGATGTGCCGGGCGGCGGAGGCGCGCTGCCGAACCGTGTGCTCCTCGCTGTCAGCAGCGGCAACACCGTCACAAGC
>CAYSXF010000587.1:0-3935 GCA_964434815.1 uncultured Lentisphaeraceae bacterium | reverse complement strand
AAGAGACAGGGAGTGCGCCACAGCGCGTATGCTGTACCGAAGGTCGCCGCAGCCCCCTCCGCACGCAGCGTACCGATCGTCTTCTTGCGGATGCGCAGAAGCCCGCCGTCGCAGGCGGCCCACAGCGTGTCGTCTCGGCCCTCGATCAGCATGTTCACCGACAGGCTGCCCGGCGTGTCCTGCTCGGCGATCCGCTGCCACACCCCGTTCTGCCAGCGGAACATGCCCGTCGGGTTGCCGATCCACAGCGAGCCGTCCGATACCTCCAGCATCACGGTTGCCATGCCCGCGTTTTCGGGGAAACCCACCGGCGTCCAAATGTTTTTCTCGCGGTAGGCGACGCCGTTGGAGCCGTGAACCCAGAGCCGCCCCGAACGCCCCGCATGCACGCCGTCTGCCGCCTCGACCAAGAAGTCGGGCAGCCGCATGCTCTGGTCATCGAAGCGCCCGCCCGCATATTCGACCAGACCGTTCCAGGCCGTCATCCAGATGCGGCCCGACGCGTCGGCGTCCGCGTCGGTCACCGCCCCCAGCGTCGCGCGGTCATCCGAGGGCACCGGGCAGAGCTTCACGGAGAACTGCGTCGTCGCGTCGTCCGCCGCCGTCACGGCTTCCAGCAAGCCGCGCTCAGCATAGGCGCGGACCACGCCGTCCGGCGTCTCGACCATGCCGAGTATCCGCCCGACCGCACCCGGCTGCTTGGGCGCAGTCCACACCTGCCACGCGCCCTCCAGATAGCGCGCCACGCCCTCGGCGCCGTAGACCCAAACGCCTTTCGCCCGCCCGCAGAGCACGCCCTTGAGATCGCCGGTCTGGCGGCTCACCGTGTCGGGCACAACGACCTCGACGAACTCGACGCCGTTGAAGCGGATCAGTTGCGAGCGCGTGACCAGCCACAGATACCCATCCGTTGCCTGCGTCACGCCAAGCACCGGGCTGCCCGGCAGATGGTCCTCCACCGTCCACAGTTTGAGGGCATACGCGTCCGTGACGGCGTTGTCGGCCCCGAGGCCTGTGCCAGCCAGCAGCACCCACGCCGCGAACAAACCTACCAGCCGAAACAAAACACTCAACGTCCAACGCTCAACGCTCAACGCCCAAGTCAAACCCTTGAGCGTTGAAAGTTGAAAGTTGAAAGTTGAGCGTTTGTTGTTCATGCCCGAAAACTAGCCACTTTTATTCAATCCCGCTGAGCGCCTCATCCTCCACAAACCCAGGGAAATCTTCGAACACCGCCGCCACGACGCGGTGATACTCGTCCATCGTCCGGCAGATCCTGACGCTCTTCCAGACACGCTCGCCCTGACGCAGCGACACGTGGAGATAACCCCACAGCTCCTTCATCCGCCCCAGCACGGAAGCCGGCCCGTAAAGCTCCTCGGCGTTCAAAGCCACGTAATCGTCAAGAAAACCCTTCAGCCTCAAGGGGTCGCGCTCAACCACCTTTTCCGTCCTGATGCGCTCAATTAAGAAAGGGTCCGACGCCACGCCGCGCCCGATCATCCAGCGCGTGATGTGCGGAAAGCGCGCCTTCATTCGCAAGTAGTCGCCCCGGGTCCGGATGTCGCCGTTGTAGACCACCGGATGCCGGCAGAGCGGCGCCACCGCCTCGAACGCCTCCAGCAGCACCTTCCCCTCGTACATCTGCTTGGCTGTGCGCGCGTGGATGGCGACCTCGCGCAGCGGGAACGCGTTGAGCAGCTCCATCCGCTGCGCCAGCAGGTCGGGCTTGTCCATTCCCAGCCGAACTTTGACCGAGAATCCGTCCGGCATCTCCTCGCAGCCGACCTCCAGCATCCGTCCGAACGCCTCCGCGTCGCGCATCAGCCCCGCGCCGCGCCCCTTCTTGGTCACGAAAGGCCACGGGCAACCCGCGTTCAAGTCCGCGCAGGTATATCCGATGGACTTGAAAGACCGCAGCAGCGTCCGCAGTTGCGCCGCATCCTTGCCGATCACCTGCGGCACCACCGGAATCTTCTGCCCGAAATCGGGGTCGATATCCTGCAACAGAACGGGCTTCACCTTTTCGCCCGCAAACGTCGGAATGAACGGCGCGACCGCGCGGTCCGGCGGCGCAAACCACGTCGCGAACAAATTTCGGAACGTGCGCACCGTCACCCCGCGCAACGGTGCCAGACAGAGATCATCACTTTTATCCATTTCAGACATCGAAAGGAACGTTATCAAACCCAGCGTTGCGCGACAAGGAGCGACAGAGCTTTATACGATCACAATCCGCATTTCTTGCACTCTTGAGAATTGGGGTTTTTAACGCAAAGCCGCAAGGGTAGGGACGCCTCCCCGAGGCGTCCGCAGAGCAACCAATCTTTTTTTGACAGGATTTCAGGATTTACTTGATTGTCCCACAGAACAGCACAGACAAAAGGAGAGTTATTATGAGCAAACCCCATGAAGTTGCAAAGGTAATGATTGGCCAAACTGCGGCTGACAAAGCCGCTGCCGACAAGGTTGTTGCCGACCTCACAACCGAGCGGGACACACTGAGGACCGAACGCGACACGATCAAGACCGAGTGGGACGCGCTCAAGACCGAGGTTGACCGGCGAAGAAACTGACGGGCAAAGCCGCGAAACCTCCGGCGGCCGGTGGCGGCGGCGAAAAGAAACTCACTGCCGACGAATGGCTGGTCGAAGAGTTGAAAAAGGGCAAGTAATCGCTTCCGCTCCGGAGGTCATCTCCACAAACACGAAGGCGGCCAACCAGCCGCCTTTCTTGCATTTTTTGTCCAATGTACAACTATGACCCTGGTTCACTCGCAAACACTACAGTTGTTGCAAATAAAGAGAATCTTCTTCTCAGCCTTAACCCAAATATCGTCTTCGAACGCTTTCTCTTTTAATTCGGATAAATAACCATCAAGGCAAGTTGTAAGTGCTTTGACAAACATATTAGCGTTGATTGCCCTGTTAGCGAGCAGTTCTACTTTGGCATCTCGTACGATGCGATAACCACCGGTGATCTCTGCCTGATGCAGAATGCCACACCGAATGTGCTTGTAAAAATCCATTTCAGGATAGGAGAAACCAGGAAATCGTGAACTTTCTCTTCTGAAAAAGTTCGTAAACAAACAGCATCCCTTCACCTTGTTTGTGTCATTAATCCCAAGGCGAAATGACTCCATTGTTTCAATGAGTAAGCAGGCTACTGCCATCATGAGAAATCCGCTTTTTTTTCGAAGACGAAATATTGTCAATTGGGTGTAGGTAACGACCACGTAGCCGATGATCAATTAGACCGATCAATATCAACTTTGCTTCATTGTCCTTCTTGGTCAAAAGCGTTCTAACTTTACCAACCGTGAGCTTTTGGGGTTGATTACACAGGATGAACTCGGTGTCTGTCTTTATTAGCATGAGGTTTTTTTGGCATGACCGTTATGGGGTCGTAACCGTTTCTCCTTATTCTTGTTTCAAAACGCATCTGCACAATGTCAAACCCCTTTGCGCTCTCTGAGGCGATCTCGATATATGCTAGCCCGCATCTAGAACGACAGATATACCGTCCGTGATTGACTTCCGATCAGTGGCTTGCAGACAGGATTTGCACCATTCGGTTGCCAGAATTTCCCAAACACTTGTCGAACTTTTCAGCACCTGGTCACCGACTAATGCGTTCCACTTGTGGTGATCGGGTTCTCTCATTGCGTCTTCAAGAACGGTTAGAAGCGTTCCTGCTCCAACGCCAAAGCGCTGCGAAAGGTTAAGCCAACTCTTCGCTTTGAGATCTGAGTAAACCATGCGCTCGGGAGCCAAGGTGCCGGGTAGCGCTAAGCAGTTCGTGTCAGGGTGATCACCGTCGACTATTGCAATTGATTTATATGGCAATTTGCCTGTCTTGCCAAGTAATCCGAGGAGCGCGACTACATTCGCCGGGCCAACGGGACTGATATCAATACGGTGTAACAACTGTCTCTT
>CAYSXF010000586.1:0-3947 GCA_964434815.1 uncultured Lentisphaeraceae bacterium | reverse complement strand
AGATTTCTGCCTGTCTCGTGGGCTCGGAGATGTGTATAAGAGACAGCAACTCGGCCAGGGCCGGCAGCGCCGCAGGCAGACGGCGCGCGCCGGTGAGGCTGGCGACCGCCAGGCGGTCCGCCCCGTTGGTCCGCTTCAGCGCTGCCACCAGCGCCTCGTCCGCTGCCTTGCCCGGCAGGCGGGCGAGCGCGTAGCGCGACCAGGTGCCCAGCGAGGGGTCGTCGATCAGTTTCGCCAGCGCGGGCACTGCGTTGTCGGTGCCGGCCAGGCTCAGCTTGCGGCAGGCCAGCGCGCGCCCGTCCGTTGTCGCCTGCGGGTCGGCAGCCACTCGCGCCAGACCTTGGGAGAGCACCTCGCGGCTGGCCTGCGGGTCGCGCAGGTGCTCGTCGACAAAGGCGTCGACCTGCTTGGCCACCGCGTCGTTCACGCTCAGCTTGTAGGTGGCCAGCTCCGTCAGCATGCGCTCCATCCCGGCCGCGAAGGCCGCTGTGCGCGACTGATTCAGATACCTCTCCGTCAGCCGGGAGCTGGGTGTCGCGTCAGCCGGCAGGTCGCCCAGCGCGTACTGGATGCCGTCAAGGTAGCACTGCAGAATCGCGGGGTTCCAGAAGATCTCTTGCCGGTGCCCGAGCGAGAAGTAGAAGACGCGCCCCTTACCGTACTCGTGAACCCAGGCGACGGGGAAGTCGTTGTCCTTGCGCTTGATGTTCTGCTTGTTCATGTTGGTCTTCGTCACGTCCAGGCTCATCAGCACGTGCAGGGCGTCGCGCGAGGTGTTCCGGAAAGCGTAGATCTCATCCGCCACGGTGAAGTCCAGCCCCTTGAAGGCGGCCAGCAGCGGGTGCCCGGGATCCTCCAGCTTGACGCCCACCTCCTCGTTCCAGGGGTGTCCGTCGAAATAGCCGCCGATCAGCTCGCCGTAGGCCGGCCACGTGTACAGGCAGTCGGTCGCCGCGTGAACACCGACCAGCCCTTTGCCGCTGCGCACAAAGTCGAGGAAGCGCTGCTGCGCCCGCGCCTCCCGCGCCTCGTCGGCGCCGTCCAGAAGCGGCTGCCGGATGGTCGTGTTGTTCATGATGATCGCGTCAAAAGAGTCGAACTCCGGCTTCTCTAGGATCGAGAGATCATTCACGGCGGTGACGGAGAAGGCCCCGGTCTTGCGCCCCATGATGTCGAACGCCAGGGCGGCGTAAGGGATGGAGGAATGGACGAAGCCCTCGCACTGATTGACGACCAGCACGCGGCGCGCACGCTTCGGCTGGGCCGTCGCGTGCGCAGGCGCGGCCTGTTCGATGCGGGCCGCCTCTTCGGCTGACGGCGGCTTGAGTTCGTTGGCCGCCTGCGCGCTCAGGACAAGCGTGAAGAAGCATGCGAAAACGGGAAGTGATAATTTCATGACAGTGATTCTTTCTGGGACGAGCCCGCTTAGACGGTGAGTGACCAGGGTGCGCGCATGCCGCGCGACAGGAGGCGCCCGGCGGACGGGTTGTCGACGAAGTTCATGGCCTTGGGGTCCCACTTGAGCTGCTCGTTCAGCCGGTAGGCGATGGAGGCCAGCGAGCAGACCGTGATCGTGCTCAGCCCGACGTCGGCCGTGCAGATGCAGGGGCGGCGCGTGCGGATGCCCTCGAGCCAGTTGGTCAGGTGGTTGAGCGACGAGTAGAGGCGGAGGTCATTGGCGCCCCACTTGTGCCGGATCAGCTCGGCGGGGTCGGTTTCCAAAAAGCCGCGGTTGACCCGGACGGTCCCGCTCTCCCCGACGAACTCGATGGCCGCTTGGCCGCTAGCGCCGCCGTGGGTCATGGGCGTGCCGTCGGCATAGATGAACGTCAGCAGCTTATGCTCGCTGAAGGCGGGCGGGCGGATCTCGACCGGGCCGCTGCCGTCCATCCCCAGCCCCCACTGGGCGATGTCGAAGTGGTGGGCGCCGAAGTCGTAGATGCCGCCGTTGCAGTAGTCGCGGTAGTGCCGCCAGTTGGGAAAGACCGCGTAGTTGTCCTGCGGCGCCAGCTCGGCGTTGTAGGGCCGCATGGGCGCGGGCCCCAGCCACAGGTCCCAGTCGAGCGACTCCGGCACGGGCTGCGCCGGCAGATAGCACTCCTCGGCGGGACCGCCGACGTTGACATGCACCACCTTCAGCTTGCCGATGGCGCCGTTGCGCACCAGCTCGCAGGCGAAGCGGAAGTTGTAGTCGGAGCGCTGCTGGCTGCCCACCTGAAAGATGCGTCCGTAGCGGCGGGCCGCCTCGGCGATCGCCTGGGCCTCGCGGATGGTCAGCGCCAGCGGCTTCTCGCAGTAGACGTCTTTGCCGGCCTTCATGGCCTCGACCGCCTGAATGGCGTGCCAGTTGGTCGGGGTGGCGATCATGACTGCGTCGACGTCGGCGCGGGCGAGCAGCTCGCGGAAGTCGCGGTGGACCGCAACGCCCTTGTAGGCCTGGCCGAAGCGCTTGGAGTAGGTCTCCGCGATCAGATCCTGGCATACTTTGAGGCGGTTCCGCTCGACATCGCAGATCGCGACGACCTGAACGTCCTCGCGGCTGAGGCAGCCCTGCAGATGCCCCCACATCATCTTGCCCATGCCGATCAGCCCGACGGCGACCCGGTTGCCAGGCGCGGTCTGACCGGCGGCGCCAAAGGCAGACGCCGGCAGAATCACCGGCGCGGCAACCGCCGCCGCGGCGCCTGCGGCCATGCGACACACAAATTCCCTGCGGGTACTTCTCATGCTCCCTCCACACTGACTATGATTCCAAAAAAGAATGATGTGCAAAGGATATGCGCTCTGCCTCATAGAGGCGAGGCAATTTTACGGAGCCCACACCAAAGGAGGATTTAGGAGTTAGGATTTAGGAGTTGAATGCGCAACAACCCGCGAAATCAGGGTGTCCTTTTGAGTTTGGCCCCTTCTCAGGCTCGGACACTTCTTCACCGCGCCTGGAGGGCGAACGTCCCCGTGAGTCGCCGGTACTTGCGCGCCGTTAAGGAACAGACATTAAAAGCGCTGTGGCAGGCCTGCGGTCATTTAGCCAAGCGCGTCCACGGCATCAAGCCATTTGTCCAACCGGGCAATGAAATGGGGCAGCGGCGTTTCTCCCGTGTGGGTGGCGCTTCCGAAGACGGGAAGGAACGCTCATCGCCCGACGTTCAACTCTCAACGCTTAAATGGAAATATTGGGGAGAAACGCCGAACGCTGAGTCGAACGCGTAACTCTGGAGTGATTCGGGCGTGCAGTGTGACAGATCATTTACCGCGTTGAGAAGGCGGGGCGGAAGCGATATCATGATGACATGTTGAGGGCGCACGGGTTGCGAGGATGAATGGGCCCTCAAAAACACTCAAAGAGAAAGTGCAGGTGGTGGCATGCGTCAAAACGTGCTCCTTGTCATTATGCTTATGCTCGTCGCCGGGTGTAAGACGGGAAACGTTGTGGGCCATAAAAATGGCATGGAAGTAACCGAGGGTGAAAGGACCATCCAATACGATTCAAAAAAGAAACTGACCAATGTGTTCATCAACGGCATTCTCTGCGAGAAGGCGAAAAATCAGTTTCTCGCGAAAGTGCCCATCTGTTTCGAGAACACGCCGGTTGTGGTGACGACCGTTACGCCGCAAGGGAAGACGGTTGTGCTGGAGGCTTTCACCCTTAAGGCGTGGCCGAAGGGTTTGCAGACCAAAAGCCCCGATAGTCGCCAAACGGTCTTTATCACTGATCCGCCGGACGGCATGGTCATTCACTCGCGATAACCCGCTCGGCGTGATCTTATTGGGAGCGACCGATATTTTTTGTGAGTGGATTCCACTTTCATTACCCTCTTTTCCTTCGGTTCGTTATACTACATTAAGTTTTGCGGGTAGGTTCCCGCAGGGGTTCAACCAAGAAGGAGAAACGAATGAAACATCGGGGCGTATCGAGGCGTTCTTTTTTGGCGACAAGCGCGATGGCG
>CAYSXF010000585.1:0-3955 GCA_964434815.1 uncultured Lentisphaeraceae bacterium | reverse complement strand
AGATTTCTGCCTGTCTCGTGGGCTCGGAGATGTGTATAAGAGACAGACTGGGACCGTCAGGATGCCGCGTGGCTCGGCATTCACACGCTCCCCGCGGCTGAATTTTTGACCTCGTACGTGCGTCCGCAGGAAAACGCCAACCGCTGCGGTATCCGCTGGATGGAGTTCAAGCGGGCGGACGGAGGCGGCGTGCTCGCAACTGCGGATGGGCAGCCGCTCATGGTGTCTGCATGGCCTTACACGCAAGCCGACCTCACCGCAGCCAGACACGCCGCCGAGTTGCCTCGACGCGACCTGCTGACCGTAAACCTCGACCATCTCCAGATGGGCGTGGGCGGCGACAACAGTTGGGGGCTTCCCGTACATACCCCCTATACGATTCCCGGCACCGGCACCTATGCATGGCGCTTCGTTTTAACCCCGTTCTGAAACAGCAGACCGAACAAACCGTTCCATTCATGTCTCGCAACCTCTCCAGAATCCCTCAGGTCGCGCTCCTGTTCGAGACCAACGAGCAGGCCCACCGCGACATTCTGCGCGGCGTGCTGCGTTACGAGCGCATTCACGGTCCGTGGAGTTTGCATGTCGCCGAAGGACGAACGGGTGAGCAACGCCTGCTGGCCATGAAGACGTGGGGCGGCTCCGGCATCATTGGCGTGATCCAGAACACGGCCTACGCGAACGCCGTGATGACAACCGATGTGCCCGCCGTTCTGATCGACCCGATGGATGAGTCGCGCCTGCCGCCCGGCCTATTGGAATGCCACAGCGTGCTGGCCTCAGACTTGCGATCCATCGGCGAACTTGCCGCGAGCTACTTCTTGGAGCGACGTTTCACGCACTTCGCCTTTGTCGGCGAGATCCACGGCATCAACTGGTCGCGCGAACGCGGCGCGGCCTTTGCCTCCTGCGTCGGACGTGCCGGATTCGCCTGCCATGCTTACGGCCCGCTCACCGCGCGTGAGAAACAGGACTGGGGCGTCGAACGCGACCGGCTCAGCGACTGGCTCAAGTCGCTTCCCAAGCCGGTCGCCGTATTCGCCGCCATGGATGTGCGCGGAAGGCAGGTGCTGGACGCTTGCCTGACTGCGGGCCTCGACGTGCCGCACGATGTCGCCGTGCTGGCCGTCGACAACGACGAACTGATCTGCGACTCCACCACGCCGCCGCTTTCGAGCATCGCGCTCGACACGGAACGGATGGGTTACGAGGCCGCTCGGATTCTCGACGACACCATGCGCAACAAGCGGTCAGTCAAACGGGTGACCCGCACCTTTCCGCCGCTCCACGTCGTGACGCGCCGCTCGACGGAGGCCGTCCACATCGGTGACTTGGTCGTCGCCCGCGCACTTGAGTTCATCTGGCTCAACGCCCAGAATCCCATCGGCGTGCCAGACATCGTGAAGCACGCGGGCGTCTCGCGCCGGCTGCTTGAAATGCGCTTTCGCAAAGCGTTCACCAGCACGATCCAAGAGGAGCTCCAACGCACCCGACTTAAACGGGTCACGACGCTTCTATCCGAGACCAACCTCTCGGTCACCGCCATTGCCAAAGCATGCGGGTTCACCAGCAAGAGCTACCTCGGCAAAGTCTTCCAGCGCATCTTCCACACGACCATGACCCGCTACAGGTCTGATCACTGACGAGCTAAGGAGAAAATTCAAATGAGAGTGCCGACCACGTTCGCGATGACCTTGATGGTCGCTTTCGGCGCGTGCCTGCTGCGAGCATCGACCGAGTTCGATTGGCTTACTGGCGCAGACACCTGGGGAGGAAGAAAGGCCTTACCTGCGGTGGTGAATCCCGCATCGCGTTCACCTCTGCAGAACGTGGTCTCGCTGCGCGGTGAGTGGGAATTCGTCACGCAGGGCGTCGCGCCGTCGCGTCACCCCTACTGGCGGGCTTTCTATTCCAAACCGTGGCCGGGTTCGCATACGACTCAGGTGCCGGGCTGCTGGGAGGCGCAGGGCGTGGGCGAACCCGGCATGGGCGACTCGTGGGACTGCAAGTGGGACCACTGCGCCAAGCCGCTGCGAAACCGCTATGAGGGCGAGGCGTGGTACCGCAAGACGGTCGGCATACCCGCCGCATGGCAGGGGAAGCGCGTGTGGCTCAAAGTCGGTGGCGTGCGCTCGCAAGGCTGGTTCTGGGTCAACGGCAAGACGGTCGCCTGGGTGGACAACTATTGCGGCACCTACAAATATGACATCACCGACCTCGTCCAGGCCGGAACTCAGGCCGTCGTGGTCGCGGCAGTCAACAACACGGCACCGAGCCGCAAAGGGCTGTTCAGTTCCACCCACCGGTTCGGCGGCCTCTACCGCGACGTGGAACTCGAAGCCACACCTGACACGCGCATCGATGACGCGTGGGTGCGCGGAGACTTCGACAAGCAGACGGCGGAAGTCCACGCAACCGTGACGTTCGCGACAGAGGCTGGCAAGCTGAAGAACCCGGCACTGCGAGTCACCATACAACCGTTTGGCGGATCAAAGCTGGAGGGCGAGCGTCCCTGCGAGCCGTCTGGTGCGATTCAACGCGAGCCGATCACATTCTCCGCCGGCAGTCCGTCCGCCGAGGTCGTCGTGCGTGTGCCGCTCGCTCCATTTTTTCCGTGGTCTCCCGAGCATCCCAGCCTGTACGTGGCCGAGATCACGCTGTGCGACGGCGACACGCCCGTCCATGGCTGGGCAGAGCGTTTCGGCGTGCACAAGATCGAAGTCCGCGGCGACCGCTTTTTTCTGAACGACGAACCCTTCTTTGTGCGCGGTTTCGGCGACGACTTCGTGTATCCGCTGACGCTGGTCTCTCCCGCCTCGAAGGAAGATCATCTCAAGCATCTGAGGATCGCGCGCGCCGCCGGCTTTAACTATGTCCGCCTACACACGCATTGCGAGCTGCCGGAATACTTTGAGGCCGCAGACGAAGCTGGAATCATGATCCAGCCCGAACTGCCTTACTATGGCGACTATCCGACCGAGGCCTTCGCGTTCGACCCGATGCGCGATTTGACCGAACTGCATCAGCACTACCGCCGGCACGTGTCGTTGACCACCTACTGCACGGGGAACGAGGGCCTTCTCGGGAAGCCGCTGGACAAGGAGATCTACAAGCTGGCCAAGCGCCTCGACCCCGACCGGCTTGCGATCCATCAGGACGGCAATTACAACACGGCGGAGAACTCGGACTTCCGGAACGGGCCTTCCAACGTGTGGACTCCCGGCAGCTTCACCTGCGACGCGCCTTTCGTCGCTCACGAATACCTGAACCTGTGCGGCAAGCAGGACCCGCGCCTGGAACCGCGTTTCTCAGGCGTCATGCTGCCGCCCGTCACGCTCGCCGCGCGCGACACCTGGCTCGCTGCGGCCGGGCTGGACCGGCGCTGGGGCGATGCTTGCCAAGACGCGGCGCACGCCCTGCAAAGCTATTACCAGAAGCGCGGCATCGAGTCAGCGCGCATGGATCCAGCCTGCGACGGCTACGATTTCTGGACCATCGTCGATGTGATCGTCCAGCAGGGAAACACTTACAGCGCCCAAGGGCTTTTCAACCCGTTCTGGGAGGTCAAGAAGAATGGCTCGACTCCGGAGTCGTTCCGCCTGTTCAACGGGCCGACGGCGCTCTTGCTCAAGACCGATGCCGACGTCCGAATCGCAACCTCGGGCGATGCCGTGAAAGCCGCCTTCTGGATCACGCATTACGGGGACGCGCCCCTAGCGAAGGCGCGACTGCGGTGGACGTTGCGGGCAGGCGGCGCAGCGCTCGCGCAGGGCGAATGCGAAGGCGGCAATGTCGAGCTGGGCAGCACACGCCTGCTCGCGGAAGCGGCCATCGTCATCCCGGATGTTGAGAAACCGATCCATGCAGTGTTGGAGGCTGAGGTAGGGACGGTTCCCCGAACCGTCCGCGGACTGTCTCTTATACACATCTGACGCTGCCGACGAATAGAGAGGTG
>CAYSXF010000584.1:0-3956 GCA_964434815.1 uncultured Lentisphaeraceae bacterium | reverse complement strand
GCCAGCCGGATGCCGCTCTTCTCCCAGCGTGCCAGTTCACCGGGCCATCTTCTCTTGACCTCCCAGTTGCGCAACACGTCATACAGCGGCCAATCTCTCGCCAAGTTCTTCAAAAACTGTGCAATCATGTTTTCTCCAATTTCGATCATCGTATTTTATCCTTAACAAGGTGGCCTGCACAAGGCAAAGCTGAGGAATATTCGGAGTTTGCGTACGGCCTGGATGGCGGTCAGGCGCGTACTTGAATAACAGCTTAGGCTTTGCTAACCTCTCCGGCAACGACGCGCGTTTTTTTGAGCCGAGTCGTGCCAGCCAGATGGCCTATGCAAAGTTGTTTTTGGACGACGATACTGAGGAGTCAATGATGGATCCCTTCGCATTTAATTCCGAGGCGTACCCCGAATCGCGGTGCGGTCAAGATGACAGTCGGGTCAAGGCCGTGCTCCCGATGATCGGTACGGCGGGGCGCGTGCTGGATGTCGGCTGTCTGGACGGGACCATCGGCGAGCTATTCCTGAAGATGGGGAACGAGGTGTACGGGATTGACGCTTCGGAGCCAGCGCTTAAAAAAGCGCTGGCCCGAGGTATCCAGGCTAAACGGGGGAATGTCGAAGAGCGCTTTCCGTTCGAGGATGCGATGTTCGATGCGGTCTTTGCGGGGGAGATAATCGAGCACATCTTTGATATCGACTCGATGCTGTCGCAAATTTACCGCGTTTTGAAGCCCAATGGTGTGTTTGTGGTGACTACGCCGAACCTTGCCGCCTTAGGCAGGCGACTGATGTTGCTTGCCAACCGTAATCCGCACATCGAGATATCGTTTACGGGCGAGGCGGCTGGGCACATCCGGTACTTTATTCGGCAGACCCTTGTCGACATTCTGACCAAACACGGATTTAGGATCGATGCATTCAAGTCAGATGTCGTCAATTTTAATGCTACGGGCTCGCTGTGCAGTTATAAGCTGGCGCGGCTGTTTCCCACTTTGGGCAAATCGCTGATCATTCGCGCTGTCAAACCGGCTTGCTAAGCCGGCGGAACCGCTCTCTCGAGTTCGTCGTCGGTAAGCGGACGCTAAGAGCATGAGGAATTTTTCGTTTGATGAGATGGCTGCTGTACAATCTGCTATTCGCTGTGGCATATGCGGCGATGTTGCCGCAGTTCCTGCTGCGGATGAAGCGGCGCGGCGGATACCGCAACCGGTTCGGGGACCGCTTCGGGAGGTATCCGGACGATGTGGTGGCACGCCTCCGTGAACTCGACGGGGCTGTCTGGATCCATGCGGTAAGCGTGGGTGAGGTGTACGTTGCTGGACAGGTGATGCGCGCGTTGCGCGAGCGGATGCCTGACATGCGGTTTGTATTGAGCACAACCAGTTCGACCGGATGGAAAGAAGCCGAGAAAGTGGTCAGCCCCGCAGATGCGCTGGTCTTCAATCCGTTGGATTTCCCTCCGTGTGTGAAACGCGCGATGGATGTGATCAGGCCGAAAGCCTTCATCCTGACCGAGTCGGAGATCTGGCCTAACGTGATCCGCACGTGCCATCGGCGTGGCGTTCCCCTGTTTCTGGTGAACGCGCGCGTGTCCGACCGCTCTGCGCCGGGTTACCGCCGGTTGCGCTATTGGTTCGGGCCTGTGCTGCGTATGTTCACGGCCATCTTGGCGCAGTCGGAGACCGATAAGCGGCGCTTGGTTGCAGCAGGCGCTGATCCTGCGCGGATCGAGGTGACCGGCAGTTTCAAATTCGATGTGGCCAGCCGTGCTCCGGAAAAAGAGCAAAGTGTGGCCGCGTTTCTATCCAGGCATGATGCGGGGCGTGACCGGATTGTTTTGCTGGGCGGGTCAACGTGGCCTGGCGAGGATTCGGTGCTGATCGGGATATACAAGAGGCTGCGTGAAATACACACCGGTTTGCGGCTAGTGCTGGTGCCGCGCCACTTCGAGAAGGCAGATGCGGTGCAGGCTGAGATTGAGAGGGCCGGTTTTGTTTGCGTGAGGAAGAGCAGGGGCGGCTCTCCGTGCCCGCCCGCATCCTCACGCGGTGATACCGTCATCCTAGCCGACACGACGGGTGAGCTGATGGGCTTCTACGGCAACGCGGACATCGTGTTCGTCGGCAAGAGTCTTTGCGAGCACGGCGCGCAGAACATGATCGAGCCCTGTTTGTGCGGCGCGGCGACGCTAGTGGGGCCATATACAGAAAACTTCCGTCCCGTGATGTCAGATCTGCTTGACTCCGGTGCGCTGATCCAAGTGCCGGATGCGGAGGCGCTGGAGCGTGAGATTGGGCGTCTGGCATCGGATGCGAATGCCCGCCGAGCGCTTGGCGGCCGCGGTGTGGCCGCTGTGATGAAGCGCAAGGGCGTTGTTGGGCGTTGCGCAGTGTCTTTGGCAGGACAGATCCACGGGCCAGATCTCACAGTGTGCCGCAATTGATGTCAGGGACTTCGCGACCGAATGTCTAGGACATTTTGATGCGAAGCCCGTAGTGTTCAAGGTGCGGTCGCTTCAGCCAAAGCCAGTTTGAGAATGCCGGGCAGCACGGCGGACACATCAGGCGAGAGTTCCAGTCCCGGCTCCATGGTAGCGGGCTGAACGCCCAATACGACCACACGCTGAGGTGCGCAGCCGAGCCTCTCGGCCATGTGCAGGCTGTCCGCCAGCCCGAACTCGTGCAGGGACAGCGCGCCCTCCTGCTCAATCAATTCGCGGGCCTCGCAGCGGTAAACAGTTCCCGGCGGCCCGTCGCCGGATGCGGCGTCAATCACCACAACTTTCGTCCGCCCCTCGAGATGGTCTACCAGGTCTGCCCCCGACGTTCCTCCATCGAGCACCTCCACGCCTGGCGGCAATTCCCGCTCAGACAGGCAACGGACCGCGTGAACGCCGACTCCTTCGTCGCTCAGCAGGAGGTTGCCGATTCCCAAGATCAGTACGTTGGCGCGCTGTTTGTCTGTCATTGTCGCTCCCTTAACTTCTGCAAAATTTTCCGCGCCCGGAAGTCGCGGGCCACCTGGGTGGCGCGAGCTTTCCGAACACGCGCCAGCGACAGTGGTTTTGTAAAAGACGTTTGTTATATTAGCATGTTGCTTCTGTCAGTGCGGCGCAATAAATGAAAGAGCCGGCGGTCCGTTCATTGACGGGCCGCCGGCAGATACCACACAACCCTCTACCACTAATTAGTCATTGTTGTATACGTGCGAGTTACCGATATCACATCCGTCGCGCCGTTGCAGGTCGCGCGTACGCTGCTCGGCACTTGCCAAGTGGTGCGGCTCACGCGTAACTGCCAGGTGCTGTCCGAACCGATCAAGCACGCTCCGATTCTCACGCCAGCCGAATCTGCAACAACGACCGTCATGCCTGCCGGACCTTTTCCGCTGATGGTCAGTTGGCCGTTGCTCCACACGGCGGAGGTCATATCGAAGGCCGTTATGTAGGTGGCAGTTACGGTCGCGGCGCTTCGCTGTATGGTCAGCGTTGTCGAGGCGGACGTCACGTTTGCGACAAACGCGGTGTCTCCGGTCCAACGGTCGAAGACCATGCCTGCGGGCGCAGCGTCCGCTTGAATGGGCACGACTGTTCCGAATATGTAGGAGCCGTCGCCGCTGCCGCTGCCCACGGTCAATGCATAGACGGGTGCCCGCATCGTGATCGTCACGGCCGCGGTGTTGCCGTATGGCGTGACGTTGGCTGGCGAAACTTGGCATTGCGTGGTCACGGCCCGCGATGTCTGGGGAGTTACCAGCCCCGCCGTTTCTTCACCGACCGTCACCATTACGGCGGCGCTGGCCGGGGCACCGTCCGCGCCATTGATTGTCAGTATCGGTCCGGTGACGCCGTCCTACACGGCGACGCTGACCTGCGGGGTGCCGCTGGGCATTACTTGTCCGACCGATGTGCTGACCGGGGTGGCGGCGGGTAATGAACTCGCGCGCGATTTCCAGAATGGTCAG
>CAYSXF010000583.1:0-3961 GCA_964434815.1 uncultured Lentisphaeraceae bacterium | reverse complement strand
AGATTTCTGCCTGTCTCGTGGGCTCGGAGATGTGTATAAGAGACAGGGGTGTTCGTCTGTAATAGCGCATGGCAGCCGCCGGAGGGGGCGTCTGCGCAGACACGGTCGCTAGGACATCTGATTCTCGACTGCTCGGCAGGGACGGAGTGGTCGGAAGAGACGCTGTCGCGTTGCCTCAATCAGGCCGAGGCCATCGGAGTTCCCCTTCAAGGCGTGTCGTTGGCCAATTACGAAACAAGGACAGTTGAGCTCAAGCGCGCGGATGTGCCGGACACGGTGCGGCTGATTCGTGAGCGGATGCTGCCAGCCCGAGGCACGCTTGATGCGACGGGGGTGTTGAGGCGGCTTGCGCGGCACTACCGGTCTCAAAACGGCGAGTCGAATGTCGTGCCCCGAATCGCATGGGCCGGCACGTCGGCGAGAGCCGCGTTGGAGAGGGTCAAGGCGGAGCAGTGGGAAGCCTTTCGCCACGAGTTGCCGGGCGTGCGTGATTTCTTGTTGATGGATGAGAAGGGGCTGTTCACGACATTCAACATTCCCGGTGCCGCAGATGGCGGGGAGCGTATGGTCGCGTTGAAGTCGGATTCGCAGGTGCGGTTGGATTCTCGTCGGACGCACAGTCAGGTTGTCTTCGCCGAGAGTGTCACGCCGCCCACGATTTGGCTCGATGACAGACGCGCGTGGTGCCCGGTTGAGGGGATGACCGTTATGCCGATGTCCTCACGTTGGGCTAAAGGCGCTGCGGCGTGGCGGCTGCAGCGGGCGAGTGAAGAGTATCCCGCGCAAGATCACTTGCGGCGCGATATTCTCAAGGCCAGCCGCGAGAGCGGTGTGCTGACGACGTCGGGCTCTTACATCGTGGTGGAGAACAGCATGCAGTGGAAGATGCTGGAGGTGAAGCAGCGCCAGACTCTTGCGGGCGACGCGGCGCTAGACTTGGTCGAGTCTCCCGCGCCGCGCGGATGGCTGCTGGTCGCGCTCTTCGCGCTCGCAGTTTGGTTGGTCAATAGGTTTGCGGTGCTGAAGTTGAAACGGGGCATGTAGAATATGAAAGACCGGTTGGACACACTGTTGGTGAAGGCGGGGCTGGCTGAGAGCAAGGAACTGGCCCAGCGACTGATCATGGCAGGCGAGGTGCGCGTGGCGGGGCAGGTCGTGACCAAGGCCGGCCACAAATATCCTGACGATGCGCCGCTGGAAGTGGCCGCGCGGCCGCGTTTCGTGAGCCGCGGCGGGGACAAACTCGAAGGCGCGTTCGCGGCCTTCCCCGCGTTCGATGTGACGGACAAGGTCTGCATCGACGTGGGCTCCTCCACCGGCGGGTTCACGGACTGTCTGCTGCAGCACGGCGCGGCGCGTGTGATCGCGGTGGACGTCGGCAAGGGTCAGTTGCACTGGAAGATGCGCAAGCATCCCCGCGTGCATGTCATGGAGGAGTTCAACGCGCGCTACCTGCGCCTCACCGACCTGCCTCAGCAGCCGCAGATGGGCGTGACCGACGTGTCCTTCATCTCGCTGAAACTCATCCTGCCGCCTATGTTCGACGTGCTGACGCCGGGCGGCGAGATCATCTCGCTCATCAAGCCGCAGTTCGAGGCCGGTCGGGAGAACGTACCGGGCGGCGTGGTGCGCGATCCGGCGGTGCGCGAGGCGGTCGTGGAGGACATCAAGACGTTCGGCACGGGTTCGCTCGGGCTCACCTGGCTCGGCTGCGTGCAGTCGCCCCTGCTCGGACCCGAAGGCAACGTCGAGTTCCTCGCATGGTGGCGCAAAGAATGACGGGAAAGCGGCTAGCCACTAAGACACAAGGAACACCAAGAACCACCGACAAATTACGGAAAGGATCTTTGTTATGGATAAGACGGAGAATCATTCATTTGAAGTTTTGAAACCTGACTGTATGAACAATGTCAGTCCGGAGAAGACGGGTGCGGCTTGACGGTTCCCAATTGGGGAACTATACTGTTGTTGCGAATGGGGATCGGCATGCATGTGTTGGCACTAAGAACCTTGAAACTCTTCTGGTTGCGGCATCCGGACGCAGAGCAGGCGTTGCGGGCCTGGTATCACGAGGCCAAAGCTTGCAAGTGGGCGAAGGCGTCCGATGTGAAGAAACGCTATCCGTCTGTCAGCGTGGTTTCAGCAGAGAGGCTGGTCTTCAATCTGTGCGGCAACAAGTATCGGCTGATCGCCCGTGTAAACTTCGCGGGCGGCACGCTGTTCGTGCGGTTTGTCGGAACGCATGCGGAATATGATAAAGTCGAGGCTGAAAAGGTATGAAGCCCAAACTGATCAAATCTGAAAAGGCATACAACGAGGCGTTAAGGCATGTTGAGAGCCTGATGTCGGCAAAGCCGGGTACGCCGAGTTTTGAAGAACTCGAATTGTGGGTGCATCTTGTTGAGCACTACGAGGCCGAGCATTACCCCATCGATCCGCCTGATCCCGTATCGGCCATCAAATTCAGGATCGAACAGATGGGATTGGCGCCTAAGGACCTGATGCCGTTCATCGGCAGCAAGAGCAAAGTTTCTGAGATCTTGAACTGCAAGCGTACGCTGAGTTTGGCAATGATCCGAAAGCTGGCTGAGGGATTGGCCATTCCCGCACGCAGCTTGATCGGTGCCTATTCTTTGAGTCAGGCTGACCGCGTGGCGGAAGATGGCGACGCGGGGTACCGGACAGCGAAACGAAAGAAAAGCAAATGAAAACCATCGGACTGATTGCGAATTTCAAAAAAGAGCGTGCGGCGGAGTCGATCAAGCGCGTGGCTTCGCTGGCGTCGGGCATGGGGTTCACCGTGTTGGCTGAAGCGCGTGCGGCGGCGCTGTGTCCTGCGGTGAAAGAGTGCCCGGTTAAATCCTTTGCGGAGCGGGGGGCTGAGGCGGTAGTGGCGCTGGGCGGGGACGGCACCATGCTTGACGCGTCGCACCAGATGGCCGGGCAGCACTTGCCGATGATGGGGCTGAACATCGGGTCGCTGGGTTACCTCACGAGCGTGGAGGAGCACCAGTTCGGAGACGCGCTGCAGCAACTGCGCGAGGACCGGTACGGGGTGAGCATGCGGTCCGCTTTGTCGGTGACGGTGCTGCGCCCGGACGGCTCATGCGTCGCGCTGCCCGATGCGCTCAACGATGTGGTCGCGAACCATGGCGCATCGGCACATGCGGTGGAGATTGAGCTGTTGCTCGATGAGAAACAGGTTGCGAGTTTCTTGTGCGACGGCATCATCGTGTCTACGCCGACAGGCAGCACGGCCTATTCGCTTTCGGCGGGCGGCCCGATCCTGTTGCCGGACGCCGCAGCGCTGGTCATCAGCCTGATCTGCCCGCACACGCTGACCTCGCGGCCGCTGGTGGTGCGCGACACGACGCGTGTTGCCCTGAGGGTTGTCACGTGCGATGTGCCGATGATCGTCAGTTCGGACGGGCGCGATGACGCGCCGTTGCAGAGCGGCGACCGCGTGGACATCACGCGCAGCCAGCACGATGTGCCGGTGGTCGAACTGTACGGCTACAATCCGTGTGACGTGCTGCGTCGCAAGCTGCGCTGGGGCGGTCGGTGAGAGACTAGGCGTTCGCCTCCTTGCGATCAGCGTAAAGTCGTGCTATTCTGCGTACGATAATTTGATCCATTTCTTAGAGGCAAAACGGGGAATGTTATGAAATGTGTTTTTCGCGCGGTTCCGTTGGTTCGCATGTGGGCGTTTGTTGCGATGGCGTCAGCTTCCGGCCTGTCGCTGGCGGCGTTAACGCAGAACGAATTGGCGGGGCTTTCGCCCGCCGGAGCTGTCCGGCATGTGAGCGCGTGCGTCTACGTCGGCAAGGAGCCCAAAATCGCTGAAGTGACGGCCGACGTGTCGGGGCTCGATGAGGTTTCGCTCGTGACGTGGACGGGTGGCGACGCGTCGAGCTGTGACTATGCGGACTCTGTCTCTTATACACATCTGACGCTGCCGACG
>CAYSXF010000582.1:0-3966 GCA_964434815.1 uncultured Lentisphaeraceae bacterium | reverse complement strand
TCGTCATCCGTGAGCTTGGCCCACTTCTGCTTCAGCTTGCCCTTCGCGATGTTCCAGTCGCCTTTTACTTCCAGTTTGGTCATGGTAATCCATCCTTCTTTGTTTTGTCCGCTGTCGGAGTGACGGCAAACGTGTTTCCACAAATCGCTTCACCTAACGGCGAAGCACGAGCAATACGATAATGATGACAAGAAGAACGCCGGCTGATCCGCCGCCGATCCAGATGCCGTGGGGGCCAAATGACGCCGAAAAAGCTAATAAGAGGTTCATCGTGTTCCTTTCAGACTAGTGGACGTAGACCACTGTGCCGGAGGAGTTGTACGGAGCGCCGCCGGGCGTCACAGTGAAGGAGCTGAAATCCGACCCTTCGCTGTAGACGCCGAACCCGAAGCCGCCCTGCAGGATCGGCGACTGGTTATCGGTGTAGTCGATGGCCCAGCCATCGACATTGTCTATGCCGTCCGTGCGCTGCAACGCGAACTGGATGCGGTTACCGACAACCACGGCCGTGGCCTCGTATTCCACGTTGGAAACGAGGCCCGGGATTGTCCGCCGGGGGAAAGGATTATACAAAAGCGTTTCGCTGTCGTTGACCACCTTGTACAACAGCGCGTTCTCATAGTCGTGCCCCCAACCCGAAAAGGCCCCTATGTGGATCACATACTTATTGGCGTTGTCCCGGAACCTCACGATCATCTCGTTCTCGGAGATGGAAGAAAGAGGGCGGAACCGGAGCGCGACGCGGTAGTCGGTCTGCCCAAGATATGCGGCCGCACCGTAGGTGCCGGCAATCACGTGATGGAGGACCGTTCCGCTTCCAGCCGCGCCGATCCGATAGCACAGAGCGCCGCTGTCCGAGACGATCCGGCACCAATTCACGTCCCAGGCCGGCTGCGACTGGTTGCCAAAGAAGTCAACCAGCGTCGCGTGCGCAGTCGTGTTGTCCGGCACCCAGTTCCAGTCGGCCTGGCAGCCGGCGAAAACCTCACGCACGATAGGTGCTGCACCGGATTCAAAATGCAACAGCAGGCTGCACGCTGCGCACAGTAGCCATGCCTTCATGACAATTCCTTTCGCTTCTGTTTTCCCCCGCCGCATAGCCTGGGCACGGGCAGGGAAAGACGTGCGTGGTCATTTCCTATCATCGCCATCGGCAACGGCAGCGATTTGGTTGTCTTCCCAGCAACGATGTAAGAGTGCCAGAACGATGCGACTGAATTGCCTGTGTTCATAATGTTCTCTCGTGTTTCTTCGTGTGCTCAAGCATGAGGATCACGATGACCGGCAGAAGCGTTCCGACAGTCATGATGCGGCCCCTTTCAGCCAGTGAAGCCAGCAGGCCAGCCCTACACGACCCGTATGCTCCTGATGCTGCCGATGATGCCGAACGTCTGCAGCAACCACAGACAGAGCACGACAACCACGACAACGTTGAGGATCGTCTTAACCGGTCTTGCCATCGGGATGAAACGGTTGATCGCCCACAGGCCGAAACCGGTCACGACCAAAATAACGATGATGTTTACGATTGGCATATGGTCTCCTTGCTTCCGAGTTGTGTCTTATTCTTCATGCAAGGACAGGTTACCCGACGGGGTGGTTCAAAGACATGGGGTGTAACCCTAACCTAGGCACAAGATGAAAACCGAATAAAACGCAAAACCCCCCCATGGAAAAAAACTGTGCCATATGGGGTGAAGACCCCATGTATATCTGCCCGAACATCCGATACTCTGTCGAAGATTAAGACATTTCTTATGCCCGACGGCACACATGTGAACCTGACAAGAGAGAATACAGTCGGTGGAAAAGATTGTGAGAGATCAAGAGACCGTGATGTTGGTAGATGATGAGCCTTCATTGCTGAGACTGACAAAGCGGACGTTGGAAAGCCGGGGATACCGGGTGCTGGCCGCGTCCGGTGCGGCCGAGGCAATTGGACTGGCCGAAAAGCACGGAGAACCGATCTCTCTCATACTGACAGACGTGGTGATGCCCGAAATGAATGGGTGGGAATTGTCCGAAAGGATCTTATCAAGTTACCCTAAAATCAAACTTATGTTCATGTCCGGCTACGCGTCCGGCATCATTTCGCCTAACGGAATATTAGCCGAAGGCGTCACTTTGCTTCAAAAACCGTTTTCAATGAGCGCCCTGGCCGATAAGATAAGAGAGACGCTGGACAGGAATTGAAAACACCGTGGCGGACATTTCCAATTCATGAGTCAGATGCAGCCATACCACTTCACCGTTTGCATGGCACTAATTGGGTGCATGTCACACCGTGTCGCCACACTTGATCTCACACTTAAACGGTTACAAACGCCATCCTTAAACGCTCTCTCTTCGTGCACAATGTAGTCGAAGTGGCCTGCTTTACGAATCTCCACGCTGGGCGATAAAGTGTGGCCGTTTAAGTGTTGGGTTTAAGTGTTGGGACAGAATGTCGTCCTGTTCCGCTTTGAAACTCACCGGAGCCTGTCACATTTCTGACACACACACCCGGTTGCGGGTGGCGTGTTGCCGGACTTGTTTATCCGGGGGGATCGGGGTAAACTAACGGCCAATCAGAGTTTATAAGGAGTCTTCAGATGTCTGTCAGAGTCCGTTTCGCGCCCAGCCCCACCGGCAACGTCCACATCGGCAATATCCGTGCCGCCATTTTCAACTGGCTCTTTGCGCGCCACGAGGGCGGCAAGTTCCTGCTGCGCGTGGAGGACACCGACCGCGAGCGCTCCACGCCCGAGGCGATCGAAACGCTGCTGGCCTGCATGGAGTGGCTTGGACTCAACTTCGACGAGCCGGCGGTCTACCAGAGCAAGCAGTGCGAGCGGCATCTGGCTGTGGCCGACGAGTTGGTCCGCAAGGGGCTCGCCTACAAGGACAACAAGGGCGGCGGGGGCGAGTGCGTGATTTTCCGCATGCCCAAAGAAGGCCGGCTGGAGTATACCGACTTGGTTAAGGGAACGATCAAGAAGAAAGCCGAAGACACGCAGGACTTCGTGATCGTGCGCTCGGACGGCACGCCGGTCTTCCACCTCTCCAACGTCGTGGACGATATCGACATGGCGATCACGCACGTGATCCGCGGCGACGACCACGTGGAGAACACCTTTAAGCACATCGAGCTGTTCAAGGCCATCGGCGCGCCTGTGCCGCTGTACGCGCATCTGCCGATGATCGTGAACAACATGGGCAAGCCCTACTCCAAGCGCGATGGCGCGGCCTTCGTGGGCGAGTTCAAGGAGCAGGGGTATCTGCCGGACGCGCTTTTTAACTTCCTGCTGTTGCTCGGCTGGGCGCCGGGTGATGACCGCGAGGTGCTGACGCGTGAGGAGATGGTCGCGCTCTTCACGCTCGACCGCTGCAAGTCCAGCGCGGCGCGCTTCGACACCAAGAAGCTGGTGTGGATGAACGGCGAGTATATCCGGCGGCAGCCGCGCGAGGTGTTCGCGACCGAATTTCTTTCGCGCGTGCAAGCTGCGGGGCTCGCCACGGAAGGCACTGATCTTGCGGGCATCATGGAGCAGATGCAGATCCGCACGCGGTTCTACTCCGAGATTCCGGCCTCGTGCTCCTATTTCTTCACGGACGGGTTCGCCTTTGATCCGAAGGGCGTTGAGAAGCGCCTGAAGGTCGAGGGCGTTCCGGCGCTGCTGGACGAAGTGGCTGAGAAATACGCGGCGCTGCCGGCCTTCGATTTGCAGACCGCGCATGAGGTGCTGGCCGCGATGGGCGAGGCGCGCGGCACTGGCTTGGGCGCGATGGTGCATCCGGTGCGCGTGGCGGTCTCGGGCCTCACCGAGGGCCCGGGGCTTTTCGAGATGCTGACGCTGCTGGGGCGCGACAAGGTGTGCGCGCGGCTGCGATCGGTCGCGCAAAAGCTGCGCGACGGCTCGCTTTGAGATTATCGGTAGGGACGCCTCCCCGAGGCGTCCGCGGACGGTTCGGGGAACCGTCCCTACC
>CAYSXF010000581.1:0-3969 GCA_964434815.1 uncultured Lentisphaeraceae bacterium | reverse complement strand
GAACATCACTTGGGCGCTGCCTGGGACCGGGCGGGCCTCCCAGAGCATGTCGGGATAGGCGCTGCCGTTGCCCCAGTAGACGGACTCGCCCGTGCCGTCGGGGTTGATGGTCCAGAGCTTTTGAAGCCGCCAGAGCGGGCGCTCCGTGTACTCCCAGCGCGTGTAGAGGACGCGGCCGTCGGGCAGCAGCGCGGGCGTGTAGTCGGGCTCGTTGTTGCGGGAGATGATGGTGATATTGCGGCCGTCGTGCTCGCAGCGCGCGAGCACCGTTGAGGCCGACTGCGGCAGGCAGCGCACATACGAGTTGCCGCGCGAGGTGGAAAAGAGAATATGGCCGTCAGGCAGGTAGATCGGATCCATGTCGTCATAGAGGCTGCCGGTGAGCTGGCGGCGCCCCTTGCCGTCGGTTCCGATTTCGTAGAGGTGGAAGCTGGCTTCGTCCTTGGGCCTGAGGCTGAACACGGCCTTCGAGGCGTCGAACGCCAGGTCCATGCGCATGATGTAGCCTTCAGCGCCCGACACCAGCTCGCGCTCGACGCCGTCCGGCCGCAGCCCGTCCAGCACCAGCAGGCGGCTGCCGGCGGTGTGTCCGTAGGAGTAGCCGTTGCGGTGCGCCGACTCGTGCACCCCGGCATAAGCGGGGCCGTCCACAAGCAAGACGCGGTCGAAGTTCAGGAGCGGATTGCGGAGCATCAGCGTGCGCTTGACGCGGCGCACGGCCAGATAAACCCCGCGCGTCGCATCGTCGTCCTGCGCCGGCGGCAGCGCGTGCAGTTGGGCTTCGAGCGTGGCAAGAGAGGATAGCTCTGTCGCGAAATCCAGCGAGTGCGACTGTGCCAAAAGCCGTGCCGCGAGTTCGCGCGCCCAGTTGATTTCGAGGAGGGCTCGTTGCGCGGTCGTGCAGTCGTTGGCCTGAAAGATCCAGTCCTCCTCGATCATCGCCTGCGCGTCGGCGGGCGTGACCGGCTTCTCGGTGCGCTGTTTTTTCAGGGTCATGAGCGGCACCGAGACGTACTGCATCTGCCTGCCCCACGGGGCCATCGTCGTCGGGCCGAGCACCATCGCCGCCGGCCATGCCGCATCGTCGAACGCCGGCTTTTCCCATCCCGGCGCTGCCGTATTCGAACTCTTCCAAGTGCCATCGGTCACCGCCAGCACCTGCTTCGTTTTTCCCGAACGGACTGTAAGCCAGCCAATCACGCCGGCGGCCGAGGCATGATTCTGCCCTTCTACGGCCAGCACATTGCGCCCGGCATGCACCAGGTGCGTCACGTCGTAGGACTCAAAATCCGTCCAGCCGCTGGACTTGTGCGGGAGGGGGGTGCCGTTGACGAACGGCCTGCAGGTGTCGTCGGCATTGACAATGAACTGCGCACACGTGAGAGCCATCGTGGCGGGGAGCGTGACGGAGGTTCGGAAATACCGTGAGGCTTCCGGAGCCTGCTGGGCAGGCTTGCCCTCCGGATACCAGATCCAGCGGAGTTGAGAGGGATACGCGGTGACTTCATTTGTCGCCGCACCGATGACCAAGTCACCTGAAGCTTTTCCTGACGCTAGGGTGAAGGACAGAGCAATCATCCCTGCGGCCAACCAATGAACTCGCGCCTGTTTCATAGTGCTGTCAGTGTATCATTCCTTGATGTTCACCGCATAGATGTTTGCGCTGCGGAGATAGAAGCGAAGGCTGATTCGCTGCCCGGCCAGATCCTTGGCCGACCTGCCTTTCCAGATCAAGGGCATGTCGATTTGATCGGTGCCCTTGAACAGGCATTTGTCCGCTTCGAAGCCGGTCACGGCCACGCCCTTGTCGTCGAGCACGGTCGCCATGATATACGCCTGCTGCGTGGCGAAGGCCCGCTCCGGCGCAGGCGCGGCGGCGTTCAGCAGCAGGTCGCCTTTGGGCATCGTGAACGGCTGCGTGGAGAACTCGGCGTTGGCCCGCGCGCCCACGAAGCTGAGGCGGTCCTGCTTCATACCCAGCAGGCGGTTGCCGAAGTGGAACAGGAGTTCCCCTCTGATGGTCATGGGGTTGTGCGTAATCCGCGTGACCTCCGCACCGGTGGCATTGATGCCGCATCTGGGCCGCTCCCAAGTGAGTCCGTCGCGTCCCGTCCACCACTCCGTGTCCATCTGTGGCGCGTGCTTGCCTGCGGTCAGCGGGCTCGCGGCGTAATTCAAAACCATCATGTAACAGCGATCACGATACCAGAAGCCATTGCCGCTGTAGAACTCCAGGTCTGGCGGGTCCTTCGCGTCGGGCACGGTCAGCAGCGCGTCAGGCAGGGGTTTCCAGCGTCCGCCCCGGTTCCACACATCTTCCATGGACTCGGAGGGCTCCCAGGCCCGGCCGTCCGGGCTCGATCGGACCGTCAGCACGCGCCGGTTCTTGCCTCCGTGATCGGCAATGCGCTTGCTGCCGCCCGGCACAGGCTGAAGGCTCTTGGATACGCAGACGAAGCGGTGCAGCACAGGACTCCAGAACAGGCTGATCGCATCGCCGTCGTAGAAGAGCGGAGCCTTGGGGTGCTCCTTCCAGTTTCGACCGTCAGGGCTGAAGAAGGCGGTGTAGCGGAAGCCCGAGTTGTCCATCTTCAGCTTGAGCAGCATAAATTCCATCGCGTCGGGATTATAGGCCATGGCGTGGTTGAAAGTCCACGGCCCCGGCTCGGCCTCGTATACGGTTTCGGCGTTCTCAAAGCGCGAGCCGTCGCGCGTGGTCGCATGGATCACGGACCATGCGTTCGTCTCCGCCACTTGGTTGTTGATGGGCGGCCCCTTCTTGAACGTCAGACCGTACACATCCCATGCGCCGTCGTCTCTCTGCTGGCAATAGCTGAGCTCGAACCCCGGGCTTTCGCAGGTTCGCACCTGCTGCAGGGGCGTAGTGCCGAAGCGGATCTGGCCCCAGGTGTTTGTGATGTCTTGCGGGCCGGAGAAGAGGAGCGGGAAGGAAGCGCAGAGTGAGAGAATATTTGTCATGGGGATGGGCTCCTAAGGGCATTGACGAGCGTTAGAGAAGTCAGCGTGCCACGAACCGGTAGGTGCCGGACTCCACGGCGAACACGGCGGTCTGGTTGTCCATGCGGAGCCACTTGATGCCGCGCTGGCCGCGTACCGGACGGCCGCCCTCGGTCACGGCGTCGGCGCTCTTGGCTGGCACATACACGGTGGCGGTCGCGTTGGCGGGCACCTCGACCTGCCAGTCGAAGACGCCGCCCTTGCGCGTCCACTCGCTGCGGATCATGCCGTAGGGCGAGCGGTGCGCGGCTTTGACGAAAGTCAGGTCGCCGACCGGCTGCGGCCTCATGACGATATGCTTAAAGCCGGGCTGCGCCGGATCGGGCGCTATGCCCGCGAGCGTCTCGTAGAACCAGATCACAAGGTCGCCGACGAGCATGACGTGGTTGCCCGAGTTCATCGCGGGGTCGGCGGTGTTGCCGTTCCAGAGTTCCCAGATCGTGGTTGCGCCCTGATCGATCATGTAGCCCCAGCTCGGATAGGTTTTGTTCGTTGCAAGCCGGTAAGCGAGGTCGGTCTGCCCGCCGTCGGTGAGCACGCGGTTGAGCCACTGTCCGCCGATGAGCCCAGTGCCCACATGGCCCTGGGTCTCCTGCGTGATCTTCTGCACCAGGTGGTCGAACACGCACTTGCGCTCAGACGGCGGCACCATGCCGAACGCCAGCGGCAGCACGCAGGCGGTCTGCGTGCCGTTGTCGTAGAAGCCGAGGTCGGGCTTGTAGTACTTCGCGTTCAGTGCGGCCTTGAGCGTCTCGGCCTGCGCGCCGAAGCGCTGGGCGTCTTCCGGCTTGTTCAGCACCGCCGCATAGCGCGCCATCTGCGTGAGGCTGAAGTAGAAGTAGGTGGTGGCAAGGAGCGCGGGCGACGTTTTGCGGGCCGGGTCTTTGGAGTGGATGAGCTTCGGGTCTTCGGGCGGCACGCACCAGTCGCCGTAGCTGTCCTTCGCGATGA
>CAYSXF010000580.1:0-3983 GCA_964434815.1 uncultured Lentisphaeraceae bacterium | reverse complement strand
TACACCTCTCTATTCGTCGGCAGCGTCAGATGTGTATAAGAGACAGGCCGGGCGACACCAACGCCTTTTTCGCGACGAACATTTTCAACCGCCCGCTGATCGCCACCAACCGGATCGGCAACTTGTCCACGCTGGACTTCGGCGCGCTCGGCCAGGTCTCTGGTTCGGGGAACGATAACCGCATGCTGGTCTTCAAGAACTACCAGACCAACATCCGCTCCGTCTTTTGGGTCATCGGCAGCAAGAAGGGCGGCGGTTTCCTGCTCGGCGACAGCCAGGTCAATGGCTCGGCCCGCCACTTCCACCGCAGCAGCGGCAGCGGCACGTATGGCGGCGTTCCCAGCGATCCGCTGTGGGGCGCCGCAGGGCTAGACAAGGGCCTTGTGCGCAATGGCGAAACGTGGACGAACGGCGTGTCGGTAAACGGAGCGGCTACAGGCCTCAGCGGCGACTACGATCTGGTGTCGTGGCGGCTCTCCTCGACGGACGACGCGACCAACGGCACGCCCGGCGCGGTCTGGTTTGCCTCGTGCTACGCGGATGCGGGAGGGCGCCTCAACGGCGGTCAGGAGCTGGGCGAGGTGCTCATCTATACCAACCGCCTCTCCGATGCCGACAAGAAGGCTACCGAGCGCTACCTGAGCCGCAAGTGGTTCCCGGCGCGCTACGGCTCCCGGCTCTCGCTGGGCAAGGTCTCGCTGGACGGCGCGGGTGCGGGTTTCGTCAACGCCTACACCGCCGCAGTTCAGGTAGCGCAGCTCACCGTCAACGCCACGAACGTCTACGTATCGGGCACGGCGGGCGGCACCTCGGTTAGTCAGGCCGTGGTCACGGCCTCGGGCATCCTCGGGCCGTCCGTCGCGAAGGCCCTTTCGCTCGGGCACCTCACGCTGCAGGACTCGGCCACGCTGGAGGCCGCCTTCAGCGCCACGGGGACGGCCTACACGGTCTCGGTCGGCGGCAACCTGGTTCTGCCCTCTGCGGCCCGGTTCGTGGTGACCGGCACCGCGAAGCCCCCGGCTACTGCCCTGCTCATGCAGGCCTCGAACAGCGTGACGTACGCCTCAAGCAGCACGGCGTGGTCTAACGTGGGCGGCGTTTCGGGCGCCTCCTGCGTGCTCGTGGACACGGCGGCCAAGAAAGTCTGGCTCAAGACGCCTCGCGGTATGCAGATTCTAATCCGGTGAAGCCGGTCATGCGAAAGCCGGAGCACCGTGAAAATGACGGCACCGGCCTAGGTGCCTTTACGCAGCAGGTGAGATCACTTATTTGATCTCATCTTTTCATGAGTGTGTTATCAAGGGAAAGCATGGCGGGGCAGCAGGGAGCAGGCTTAAGTGTGACAGGCGCGTAGTAGGCGGCGACATGATGCTTCGCCGCGAGGGAACGGAAACGGTCAAGTTCTTCCGGGGCCGGCTCGGCGGCGTCGGCGCGCACGAAATAGAAGGCGAGTTCGCCGGATTCGGACTGCGCGAAAATCTGCGGGTCAGCCTGTTCGTCGGTGTTGGCCGAAATGACCGTGTGGCCTGCGGCGGCCAGTTGATCGCACAGGAATAGAATCGCCCTGGCATGATCGCTTGTAAACTCCCGATCGTCTTCCCGCTTGTGGTGCAACTTCTAACTCCTAATTCCTGATTTCTAACTGAACAGCGGCCTTCTCGTATTTGCCGATGGCGTCGCGGATGCACTCCAGCGCGGCGCGGGACGAAATGGTGGCGGCCGTGATGGCGTCCACCTTGCCGCCGTCTTTCTTCACGCGCCAGTCCGCGTCCAGCGGGCGGCCCAGCAGCGGCTTGCGGAAGGCGTCGGAATCTATCTTTGAGCCAAGGCCGGGGGTCTCGTTGGCCACGAGCTTCTGAAAGTTCACAAGTTTTCCGTCCGCGCTGAGGCCGACCATCAGGGCGATCTCGCCGCCGTAGCCGTTCTTCGAGCGGCCCTCGACCGCCACGGATGCGAGCCTGCCGTTATTCATCGCGACAAAAAAGGTGACGCCGCCGACCTCTCTCTTCTCAGGCGTCGAGACGCCCTCGGGCATCACTCTCTTTACCGCATGGGCGGTGCGGAGTTCCAGTGCGGCCGCAATGGGCTCCTTGGTCTTGCTGTACACTGCGGCGAGCAGCGCGGAGCTGACCGCGCAGATCACGGTGAGAATCAGGACGAGTTTGAGCATGTCTTTCATGGGGAGAGGTGTTTAGGCAGTAGACTGTTAGGCTGTTAGGAAGAAGTCGAGGGGCCGGGCCTTCGTCTTTTCGCGCCGAAGACGCGGTGGCGCGTGGCGCGGTTGATGAGCGGCGTGAAGGCGTTCATGATGAGGATCGCGAAGCTGACGCCTTCGGGGTAGGCGCCGGTCTTGACCGTGCGGATGAGCATGGTGATGAGACCGCACCCGATGCCGAAGACCAGCATGCCGCTCTTGGTGACGGGCGTGGTGGCCATGTCCGTGGCCATGAAGCAGGCGCCGAGGATCAGGCCGCCGGACAGCAGGTGGAAGAGCGGCGGAAGCGCCGCGGAGGGCGAGGTAAAATGCAGGATCGCGGCATAGACGAGCACGGTGACTAGGTAGGCTGCAGGAATGTGCCAGGTGATGACCTTGCGGTAGAGCAGGTAGGCCGCGCCGGCCAGCAGGGCGAGCGCCGAGGTCTCGCCGACACACCCGTTCACATTGCCAAGGAAGAAGTCGGCCAGCATGCCGGAATTGAAGGCGGGGAGCGCGGCGCCGGATTTCAGGGCTTCTTTGGCGAACCCGAGGGGCGTGGCGGTGGTGAGCGCGTCCGCGGCAGCGCCTGTGAGCTTTTGCGCCCAGGCGGACTGGCTCCACGTGGTCATCGCGCCAGTGAAAGAGATGAGCATGAAGGCGCGGCCCGCGAGCGCGGGGTTGAAAGGGTTGTAGCCGATGCCGCCGAAAACCTGCTTGGCGATGCCGATGGAGAAGACGGAACCCGCGACGGCCATCCAGGCGGGCAGGGCGGGCGGCAGATTGAAAGCCAGCAGCACGCCGGTGACCGTGGCGCTGAGATCGGAGAGCGTGTTGTCGCGCTTCATGGCCTTGCGGCAGAGCCATTCGGTCAGGAGGCAGGCGGCCACGCAGATGGCGGTCAGGCGCACCGCGTCGAGCCGGAAGTACCAGCAGGCCGCAAGGAAGGCGGGCGTCAGCGCGATCAGCACGTCGAGCATGATGCGCTCCACCGAGTCGCCCGAGTGGGTGTGCGGCGAGGAGCTGACGATGAAGAGGTCGGCGGGGGCGGGTGGTTTCATGTGGTTGTTGAAGAGGGTATCGTTGGGGCGACCGGCCGGTCGCCCTTACTTTTTCGCGGTGGAGCGTTTGGCCATGACAAGGGCTTTGCCGCGGCGCATGTGGTGCACCAGCGGGCGGCAGGAGGGGCAGACAAAGGCGCAGGAGCCGCATTCGATGCAGTCCATCAGTGCGATCTGCTCGGCACCTCCGATGTCGTCCGACTCGATGAACTGGCTCAGTTCGGAAGGGATGAGGCGCATGGGGCAGATATCGACGCAGCGGCCGCAGGAGATGCAGGCCCGGGACGTATAGCAGGTGACCTTGGACGGGGAGAGCAGGAGCAGGCCTGAGGTGGTCTTGCCGGTGGGGATGGACAGGGTGCTGACGGCGAAGCCCATCATCGGGCCACCGGAGATGACCTTCGCGGGCTTGCCCTTCAAGCCGCCACAGGCTGCCACAAGGTCGCTGTAGAGCGTGCCGCAAGGGACGAGCAGGTTGGCGGGCTGCCGGATCGCGTCACCGGTGACGGAGACCACGCGGCTGACGAGCGGGCGGCCGCTGAGTATGGCGTCACAGATGGCGTAAGCGGTGCCGACGTTCTCGACCACGCAGCCGACGTCCATGGGCAGGCCGCCGCTCGGGACTTCGCGGCCGGTGACCGAATAGATCTGCTGTTTCTCGGAGCCTTGGGGGTAACGCTGTCTCTTATACACATCTCCGAGCCCACGAGACAGGCAGAAATATCGTA
>CAYSXF010000579.1:0-3994 GCA_964434815.1 uncultured Lentisphaeraceae bacterium | reverse complement strand
TGCAGCCGTCGCCAAAGCCTATGGCGGCAAGCGCAAGATCGCCTGGATGGAAGTCTACGCCGGGGAGAAAGCGAACGCAGTTTACGGCCCCAACACCTGGCTCCCCGCCGAGACGCTCACCGCTTGCCGCGACTACCTCGTCTCCATCAAGGGCCCCCTCACCACGCCGGTCGGCGGCGGCATCCGCTCGCTCAACGTCGCCCTGCGCCAGGAGCTCGACCTCTACGTCTGCCTGCGCCCCGTGCGCTGGTTCCAGGGCGTGCCCTCGCCGGTCAAGCGCCCCGACCTCACCGACATGGTGATCTTCCGAGAGAACACCGAAGATATCTACGCCGGCATCGAGTGGCTCGCCCAGACTGACGCAGCCAAGAAGGTCATCACGTTCCTCAGAAATGAGATGGGCGTGACCAAGATCCGCTTCCCCGAATCTTCCTCCATCGGCATCAAGCCGGTCTCGATCGAAGGCACCAAGCGCCTCGTCAAGTCCGCGATCGACTACGCCGTCGCCAACGACCGCAAGAGCGTGACCCTCGTGCACAAGGGCAACATCATGAAGTTCACCGAGGGCGGCTTCCGCGACTGGGGCTACGAACTCGCACGCGAGGCCTACGGCGCGAAGCTCATCGACGGCGGGCCGTGGTGCGCGTTCAAGAACCCCAAAACCGGCCGCGAAATCATCGTCAAGGACTGCATCGCCGACGCCTTCCTGCAGCAGATCCTCACGCGCCCGGCGGACTACGACGTGATCGCCACGCTCAACCTCAACGGCGACTATATTTCCGATGCGCTCGCGGCCTGCGTCGGCGGCATCGGCATCGCGCCCGGCGGCAACATCAACTACACCACCGGCGTGGCGGTCTTCGAGGCCACCCACGGCACAGCCCCCAAATACGCGAATCTCGACAAGGTCAACCCCGGCTCGCTCATCCTCTCCGGCGAGATGATGCTGCGCTACATGGGCTGGACTGAAGCGGCGGATAAGATCATCCAAGCCATGGACACCGTGATCGCGGCCAAAACCGTGACCTACGATTTCGCGCGTCTGATGGAAGGCGCCACCGAAGTCTCGTGCAGCGCCTTCGGCCGCGCCCTCGCCGCCGCGATGCGGTAACCGGGTCGAGAGTGAATCGAAGGAATCGAGCGGCTCGACTGAGTCGACTAGATCGATTCCTTCGACTCGTTCGGCCGTTATCTTCTGCTTGCTTTCTGTTGCGCACATTCGGCACAGTAAGGTATCATGACCCCGTTCAACCTACGGGGCATAACATGATTATACGCACCACGGCTTACCCACGGGCGGCGCTCATCGGAAACCCGTCCGACGGCTATTTCGGGAAAACCATCGCGTTCACCTTTTCGAATTTTTCGGCGCGGGTGACGCTCTACGAGTCGCCCGAGCTGGAGATCGTGCCCAGCCGCCGCGACGGCTCGACGTTTTCGGGCATTGCGGCACTCTATGAGGATGTCCGCCTCTTCGGCTACTACGGCGGCATCCGCCTGCTCAAATCGGCCATCAAGTCCTTCTACGGCTACTGTCTCGAGCACGAGATTGAACTGCACGACCAGAACTTCACGATCCGCTACGACTCCGACATCCCCAACCTCGTCGGCCTCGCCGGCTCCAGCGCCATCATCACCGCAACCATGCGCGCGCTGCTGGCCTTCTACGGCGTGACCATCCCCAAACCTCAGCTCGCCAATCTCATCCGCGCCGTCGAAAACCGCGAGCTCGGCATCTCCGCCGGACTTCAGGACCGCGTGGCCCAAGTCTATCAGGGGCTTGTTTTCATGGACTTCGATAAAGCGCTGCTCGACAAGCAGGGCTTCGGCCACTACGAGCCTCTCCATCTCACTAAGCTGCCGAATTTCTACATCGCCTACCGCACCGACCTTTCGGAAGGCTCGGAAGTCTTCCACAACAACATCCGCGAGCGCTTCGACCGCGGCGAGCCAGAGGTCGTCAACGCCATGAAGTACTGGGCCGACCTCACGATCCAAGCCCGCGGCGCCATAGAGCGTTGCAACTGGCCGAAGCTCGCCGAACTCATGAACGCCAACTTCGACAAGCGCAAAGAGATCTTCAAACTCAGCGAGGGCAACTTGCGCATGGTGGACACAGCCCGCTCCGTCGGCGCCTCCGCCAAGTTCACCGGCTCCGGCGGCGCGATCATCGGCACCTACACCGACGACGCCATGTTCGCTAAACTCACCGACGCTTTCTCCGCCCAGGACATCCGCGTCTTCAAGCCCACCCTCGTCTGACCTGTCGAGATTTCCTAACTCCTAAATCCTAATTCCTCCTTTGTTATGATCACCAAAGCCGTCATTCCCGCCGCCGGTTTCGGCACGCGGTTCCTGCCCGCCACCAAGGCCTCTCCCAAAGAGATGCTGCCCATCGTGGACACGCCCGTGATCCAGTACGTGGTCGAAGAGGCCGTCGCCTCGGGCATCACCGACATCCTCATGGTCATCGGCAAGGGTAAGCGCTCGCTGGAGGAGCACTTCGACCGCAGCTTCGAACTCGAGCTGGAACTCGAAGCCAAGGGCAAGCTCAAGGAGCTCGAAAGCATCCGCGCTATCTCCAATTTGGCAAACATCCATTTCGTGTGGCAGCGCAAGATGCTGGGCCTCGGCGACGCCATCCGCTGCGCGCGCCACCACGTCGGCAGCGAGCCCTTCGCGGTGCTGCTCGGCGACACGCTTATGCAGAGTCAGAACGGCGTGCCTGCCACGCGGCAACTCATCGACGTCTACGACCGCTTCGGCGGCTGCGTGGTCGCGCTCGAAGAAGTGCCCCTCGCGCGCGTCAGCCGCTACGGCGTGATCAGCGGCGAACAGAT
Organism: uncultured Lentisphaeraceae bacterium; assembly: GCA_964434815.1. Lineage (GTDB taxonomy): Bacteria > Verrucomicrobiota > Kiritimatiellia > RFP12 > UBA1067 > CAYSXF01. The sequence continues at coordinate 1,154 of CAYSXF010000579.1, read as the reverse complement.
CGATGACCGCACGTACCGCGTCAGCGACATGGTCGAGAAGCCCTCCCCCGAAGAGGCGCCCTCCAACCTTGTGGTGGCCAGCCGCTATATTCTCACGCCTGACATCTTCGGCTTCATCGACGCAGCCAAGCCCGGCAAGGGCGGCGAGATCCAGATCACCGACGCCCTGCGCGCGCGCGTGGCTGCGGGCCAGCCCATGCACGGCTGCCGCGTCCAGGCCCGCCGCCACGATGCGGGCAACACGCTGGACTTCATCAAGACCAACATTTTGTATGGTCTGGCCCGCGAGGACATTGCCCCGGCGCTCGGCGAGTTCATCCGCGATATTTGCCGCCCGTGATCACGGATCTTGTAGGCGCGTTGGTGACAACGCGTTAGGGCGGCGGCGGTAAAAACTGAAAAGCTGAAAAGCTGAAAAGCTGAAGTTCAGAGCAGAGTTTAGCGAGGACTTGTCTTATTTGGCATTTCAGCCTTTCAGCCTTTCAGCCTTTCAGCCTTTCAGCTTTTCAGCCTTTCAGCTCTTCTGAGCCGTCCCCCCCCACTCTCCCATGCAAGCTGCATACATCGGCATTTTAACACCCGGCACGACGTCGCGGATGCGGGCGGAGGCGTTGCGCAAGCAGACGCCGGGTTGGATCTGGCATTGGGTGGACACGGACGAGACGATGCTCCGCAGTGCGCACTGCTGGCAATCGCTGGCATTCCGCTGCAAAGCGGGGCCGGCGGTGCGGGCGATCAATGCACAAGTGCGGGCACAATTGCCCCAGGGGCTGTTCGACCTCATTTGGGTGGATAAAGGGGTGTTCTTATGGCACGAGACTGTGGAGATATTGCGTCGGCAAACCCGCCGCCTGGTGCATTTCACCCCGGACACGGCCTTCTATGCCAACCGCTCCAGGCATTTCAAGCGCAGTCTCGGGTTGTACGATCTGCTGGTGACCACCAAGACCTTCGAGATCGAAACCTACGGCCGCCATGTGGCGCCGACCCGCGTTTTTCTAACAACCCAGGGCTATGCTGCCGGCGTGCATCAACAGCAGGTGAACGAGGGCGTGCGGCGGCGCGAGGTGGCATTCATCGGCCTGGTGGAACCGGACCGCGAACACTGCCTCGGACTTTTACTTGAGCATGCTATTCCGGTGCGCCTGGCGGGC
>CAYSXF010000578.1:0-3994 GCA_964434815.1 uncultured Lentisphaeraceae bacterium | reverse complement strand
TCTATTCGTCGGCAGCGTCAGATGTGTATAAGAGACAGCTCTGGAACCAACGAGACTGCGGCACTGCCGGTCGGATTGACAAATCTGGCAAACTACAACCTGGATGTCGATGACGAGGGCCTGGCGGTCGGCGATTACTTGCCCATCAATCCGGCCGGTGTTCAGGGTCATTTCGATTTCCGGCCCGTTTCTGACGGTAAAGGCGGCAATGACTTCATAGCGTTCACCGAAGTGCGAGGCTTCGACATTGGTTTGAACATGTCGGGATTCAGCGACCCGGACGGTGTCTGCGATGAACCGGGCACGGATCCGACGTTGGAAGACACGGACGGTGATGGTTTGCCGGATGGTTGGGAATATTATTTTTGGTATCATGCTAAATTTAATGGGTTGATGGGATCAGCCTATAATCCCCTTGACTTGGCATTAGGAAAGAGCATAGACAGCAAAGCGATTATTTTCGCGTTTGAGCCGAGCCAGTTGAGGGCTTCGCAAGACGGGCCAATGGTGTCGGCGGTGGCTCCTGCTAACCGCGATTTTGACAATGACGGATTGACGGATGCTGAAGAATTAGTGATCGGCACCAACCCGATCCGCTGGGATACGGACGGCGACGGGTTGAGCGACAGTTGGGAAACGTCGCGGGACCTAGATCCGTGCGACGCGGGCGATGCCGCTCCGATTTTCAATCCTGGGTCAGGAGCGGTCGCCACCAACACGCTCCTCGTGAAACTCTCGACTATAGACGGGGCGGAGGTTCGGTACACGCTGGACGGGTCTATGCCCTCGAAATTGAGCGACTTGTATCAGCCTGACCGGCCTCTTGTGCTCACGCAGACGGCGACCGTCACAGCCAGGGCGTTCAGGCCCGGCATGCTTGCGTATGTGACTTCGACGGCCACGTTTACGATCATCAAATTGGACTGCGTGTCCGAACCCGGGTTCGCGCCGGCCAGCGGCACGGCTTTCACGAACTCTCTCGCAGTCGCTCTGTCGTGTGCGACTGAAGGCGCGACCATCCGCTATACGTTGGATGGTTCCGAGCCGAACGCGGCCAGCGACGAATACGCGGAGCCCCTCACGCTCACGCGGACAACAACCGTCAAGGCCAAGGCGTATAAAGACGGCATGGCCGACAGCGCAGCGGTTACGTCCTACTACCATTTGGCCACCTGTTATTACGCCGACGCCTCCCGCGCGGATGACAGCGGCGACGGCACGAGGTGGGCGACGGCCAAGCGCTCCATTCAGGCGGCGGTTGATCTCGCGTATGACGGCGATACCGTGTGGGTGACCAACGGCGTGTATGACATCGGTGGCGCATTGACGCCAGAGTTCTCTCTGAGCAACCGGGTGGTGATCGCTGGGGCCTTCACCGTCAGAAGCGTGAACGGCGCGGACGTCACGGTTATCGAAGGGTCAGGTGCCGAGTGTTTTGACACGGAGTCCGCCATGCGCTGTGTCTATCTGGGCAGCGGCGTGCTGGACGGATTCACCCTTCGGGACGGCACAACGCTCTCTTCGGGAATGATGTCCGACGTGTGCGGCGGCGGCGTGCTGGTGGCCGACGGTGTCGTCAGGAATTGCGCGATACGGAACAACTTGGCCTCTTATGGTGGCGGAGTGTATGGTGGTAACATGGAGAATTCTATTGTCTGCTGCAATGGGGCGGATGACGGCGCGGGCGTGGGCAATACCCTCGCCTATAACTCGGTCATTTACGGCAACGCTGGCACGGGCATACAGGGAGGCGCCCTCTACAATTGCATCGTGTGGGACAATGAGACGCCCTATTCGGATCTGATCACGCCTTTTGAACTGATCAACTGCTGCATCGCCTCGTGGCCACCGTACGAAGGCTACCGGAATAATTTCAGCGCGGATCCGCTCTTCGTCGACGCGACGAACGGTAACTTCCGGCTCCAGCCAGGCTCGCCGTGCAAGGACGCCGGGGACAACGCCTTTGTTCAAGCTCCATCCGACTTTACAGGAAATCCGCGCATTGTGAACGGACGGGTGGACATGGGCGCTTACGAGTCGGGTTCGCTTACTGTAAGCCTGAATGCCGGTGGCGGGACTGTGAATACGTCAGAAGTGACAGTGACGAGTGGTTTGCCATACGGACTATTGCCCACACCGGTCTGGTCCGGACATACATTCGATGGCTGGTGGCTCGGCGAAGGCGGGACCGGCGTGCGGGTGACCGGCGCGACTCTCGTGACGACGGTCGAACCTCATTCGCTGTACGCCAAATGGAGATATGGCCTTCCCCCTGTGTTGCTCTCATGCTCTCCGGCTGCCAATCCCACGCCGGTCAACGAGGGCACGTCGGTGTCCTTCAGCGCATCGGCGAGCGACAATGCCGACCCGGAGTTGGCGATGCGCGGAATGTCGAACATCGCTTGGTATGTGGACGGCGTGTTGATACAGACGACAAAAACCGGCGCACCTAACACGATCACCAGTGTGTTCACGCTTAGGACGGCAACGAACACAGTAGTGGGCACGGCGTATCGCGCTGTAGTGGTCAAGGCTGTGGCGTTGGACAGGCAAGGCGGCACTGCCGAGACCAACTGGACTGTGCGGGTGAACAATATGCCAGCCAGCCAGACCATCGCCTTCAAGGCGCTGACGGAAAGGGTACTTGGCACAACGAATTTCAATCCGGGCGCGACAGCGTCGTCGGGGCTGGCCGTAGAGTATGCGAGCGCCAATACGGCGGTGGCTGAAATCGCAGACGGTCTGATCCAGATTACCGGCGCCGGCACGGCGGTGATCACGGCGAGCCAGCCGGGCAACTTCGACTTCAAAGCCGCGACGCCGGTGAAGCAGACGCTGACTGTCAAGGCGCGGCTCACAACAGAGGTCTCCGACGGGGCGGGGACGGTGACGGGCGCGGGACTATACTTGCCCGGCGCGAAGGTCGCCCTGACTGCGAAGCCCAACGCGAACAATACATTCCTGCATTGGGAGGACGGGTCACAGGCAACGGCGAGAAGCCTCGTGATGCCCAACGCCAACACGACGGTGTCGGCGTGGTTCGGGCTGACGACCAACGTGCCTCAGCCTGTGATCACGAATCCCGAAACGCTGCGGGCGACGGTCGGGGTGGCGTTCACGCAGCGGCTGGACATCGCCTCCGGGAGCCTGCCGGCGGTCACGGTGACGGGGCTGCCCGCAGGCCTGAGCTACAGCGCGGCCACGATGATGATCGCAGGCGTGCCGACGGTGTCGGTCACTAACAAGCCAGTCTCGATCAAGGTCGTGAACGTGAACAAAGCACCGGGTACTAACACGTTCTTCATGACCGTCGATCCGCTGCCTGTCTGGGCGAGGGGGGATTTCAACGGCGCGGCCGGCACGGACGCGCTGGAGAGCGGACTCGCGTCCATGAGCGTCACGCCGGTCGGCGGCGTGACCGGCAAACTCACATTGCGGGGATCAAATTTCAGCTTCAGCGCCGCCTCTTACTCCTACAGGGACGGGGACGGCGCGTTCTGGCTGACCGCCACGGCGAGGGTTTCGCAGGCGGCTCTGCCGCTGACTCTGGCCGTGTACGCGCCCGTCATCACCGATACGACGGGACGGGTGCCTCCGACGCTTGGCAAAGGGTTCGGCGGCCTCGGCACCAACGGCTGGGTTCTCCTCTACCGCAATGTCTGGAAAGACGCGGGCATGGCGGCCGTGGCGACGAACTACACCGGCTACTACACGGCGACGCTGTCAGGCGGGAGCGAATTCGGCAGCGGCTATCTGTTGTTCACGGTGGACAAAGCCGGCGGCGTCAAGACGGCTGGCAAACTGGCCGACGGCACGGCCGTGTCGCTGAGCGGCACGCTGATCCTCGACGAGGCCGGATGCGTGCTGACGGCGCTCCAGGCCGTTCCGGCGGCGTATCTGGGCGGAAGCCTCTTCGGGCCTGCGGAGTGGGTGGAGCCGGCGGCAGGCGGCCGCATGCTCATGCGCGACTATAACGGGGATTCGTTCCTCTGGG
>CAYSXF010000577.1:0-4004 GCA_964434815.1 uncultured Lentisphaeraceae bacterium | reverse complement strand
GTTTCGCGGGGTTGGAGCGAGTCGTTGTAATCCGAAGAGTCGCCGGAAGCGGCGTCGGGCGTGTAAGAAAACGTCTGGACCGAGCAATCGATGCCGGGGACCGCCGCGAGCAGGCCATCCGCCGTCCGGATGTCGCCGCGTAAGTTCCATTCTTCAGGGTTGGCTGAGCCGTTCAGTTGGGTCGCCCGGAGGGTCTCCCGTCCGCGGCTGTCGTACGAGTGGTACTCCCAGGGCGCGCCGGTGCCAAAGCGGAACCGGAGCCTGCCATTGCGGGACGGGTTGAGACTGTCGTCCCAATAGAAAGAATAACTGTCTATCTGGGCAGCAAACTGCTTGAGCCATGCTGTCTTGCGAGTCACGCGCGATACGGAGGAATCGCCCGAGCCGATGACATGAATCTCTGTCACCGTATCGGAAAGGATGAGGCCGCCGGCGTCAGTCAGCCTACGGTATTCAAACCGTTGGCCGTCAACGGCCAGATCGCCAACGATTTCCAGCGTCTCGCGGGAACCGGTCTGGCTTTCTGAGCGCGTCCACATGCCTACCCCGGCGCCGTAGTCGACGTACGAGTATGTCTCGTCGCTCACGGTGTTGCAAGCCTGGTCCCGCTTCACGAGTTGGACGACGCTTGCTTCTCCGCCCGGATTGGTGATCAGCCAGCTGTGGTCAAGCACGCCCAAAGAGTCGCTGACCCAGGCGCAGACACCGTGGGTCACGTTCGATACCGCGATTGTGCGCCCGCCCTCGTTATAGCCTGAGACGGTTATCGCCCCGGCGTTCGTTTCGACGGTCACGAACGGGTCGCAGAGGATGTTGAAGAGGTTGCTCGTGACAGGCTGCGGGGTCTCCATGGCGAACCACAGGAAGCCGGATATGCTGTCGCGCCCCGGGGTGCCGATCGGGATGCGGAATTTGAGCGAGCCGTAGTCTGGCTTCTCGGTGCAGGCGCTGTCGCAGTTGCAGCTGCACTGGTCCGGCGGCTTGTCATTGTCGGTCTCTTTGTCGTATCTGGTGTGGTCGCCGGGGTCGCGCTCGACGCACGTGTCCGTGATGTTCGATTCGCACAGCTCGAACCCGACGCCCGCTCCCGCGCAGCCGCCTGCGCAGAGAGAGGACGGCAGTGCGGCGGGTGTCCTCATGGCGGCGCGCCCCGTCATCGCTCCGGACGGCTCGTCCGGCCAAGTGAACGTGTCGGTTTCCACGCCGTTGATTTTGATGCGGAGGAATTCCGAGTTGAGCCCGGTGGAGACCGTGAAGCCTGATGATCCCGTGCCGCCGGTGGCTGCGGCGTTGTTGCGCCACTGGCTGCGAAGCGAGGCCGAGTCGAGCGGGTACGGGGGCGAGAGCTGACCGAAGGGCTGTGTGAGGGCTTCGCCGCCGTTGGAAATGATCTCCTTCTTGTAGAGCAGGACTCGGGTTGGGGTTTTCCCGCCCGCCGCCGGCAGCGCCGCTTCGGACGGGTAAGGCGCGGTGAGGTAGCCGGCCGTCTGGCTGGACGTGAACACGGGGCTGACCTCGGAGCCGGGGTCGGGAGGCAGGGAGCGCTCAAGGAGTTCGTCCTGCGCCGGCGGCGCGTTGTGCGGTCGCGGGGCCGTGTCGAGCGTGAACGGCAGGGCGGCCGCGCCGCAGGCTTCCAGGAACGCGGCGACGCATGGGACTCCGTTGCTTGACGTGGCGGCCGCGACCGTCACACTCGGCGTGAAAACGGGCTGCGGCGTCCAGCGCACGAGGTAGAGCGGCCTGGCCGACCGCGTGAGCCCGGTTTCGCGGGAGGGCGCGATCCGGATGGTCAGCGTCTCGAAGAGATTGGAGCTGAGCCCGAGCCGCAGGCTGTCTCCGGACGGCGACGCGGCGGCCGCGCCGGACATGTTGGTCCCCGATTCCCATGAGAGGCTCAGACCGTCAAGAGACCATGCGCCGGCGGCCCGCGGCGTCGAAGAGATGAAGAACTGCTGCCACGGGCTTGTGCGGCTGGCGTGTATCTCGCGCTTTAGGATATTGGTCAGGCCGGGCTGCGTTTCGAGCGCGAAGACGGGCGCGATCTCCCATACGTCAATGCCGGGGACCGGGACGCCGTTGGTGACTGCGAAGCCCGGCTGCGGCGCCTTGGCGGGGTCGGTGCCGGTCAGCAGGTTGGCGAGATTGCTGAAGCCGTCGCCGTTGTCGTCGGCGTACGCCCCCGCCGTCCCGTTCGTGCCGAACCAGTAGTTTTCCCAGGCGTCGGGAAGTCCGTTGGTGTTGGCGTCGGCGTTGCTCCAGGAGTTCGAGTGCGGGTTGGAGCCGTCCGGCATGCCGCAGCCGTTTGAATACCTGACAAGCGGGTTCAGCCCCGCCGCGACCTCGGCGCCGTCGCCGAGCCCGTCGAGATCCGTGTCCGGAACTGTGGGGTCGGTGCCGTACTTCATCAGTTCGTCATAGGTCGAAAGACCGTCGCCGTCGTGGTCGTCAACATTGGGGTCGAGCATGCCGAAGGCCCGCCAGCGCAGCTCCAGACCGTTCACGAGCAGGTTGGTGTCGTCGAGCGCGTAGGTCTCGCCGCCGCCATTATGCTGCGCACCGACCACGAAGTTAGTCAGCGACAGCGTGTTGGTGAACGCGTAGCGGTAGGTAAAATCGCCGTTGCCGAAAAGCTCGGCCTGGAAGGTGACCGGCGAATTCGTGTCGCGACCGGCGAAAACGTACTGCCAGGTGAAAAGCACGCTGTTGGAAGGCGTGACCGCATACCAGAAACAGCCCTGAGGGGGCTCAATCCCGATCCATCCCTGCAGGGGGGCGAGGAAACTGATGCCGGTGCCGTCAGGCATCAGGGCGGCGCGGGGAGAGCCCTTGGGCCGCCAGAACGAGAGCGTGCCTTCGCTGGAGACGTGCACGCCGTCGACCGGGTTGGTGCCGAGAACGAAACTCCAGTTGGTTGCCGGCAGCCAGAAGGTGTCTTCCGCCGCGCCGCGGAGCGTCCACCGGGAATGGAGAATCGCGGTTTCGGGGTTGGCGGCCCACGTCGTGGCGTTGGTCGCCGCGCTTGTCAGCGCGAAGCCCGCCGCGTACTGGTTTGTGGTCAGGCGCGGCTGTTCGTCAACGTACTTGGAGTAGTAGAGTTCTTCGGCCTTTTCCCTTATCGACTCGCTCAGAATCCTGTCCGCGCCCGGATAAGGCTCCTGATCGGCCTTCGTGGAACCTATAACGTATAAGTGGCTGAAAATGAAGAGGGAAAGTAAAACCCCGAAAGCCCCGTGGCGCCACCACCTCTGTAATAAATTCCGGAAACAGGGGTCGCGGCGTTCCGACACCGCAGCCTGAGCAATGATGTATATGACGTCCAGGCATCCAAGGAAAACGCAAAAAAAGATAGTCATACCGTTCCCCCCCTATCTGATGAGAATTCTCGCGCCGTCCTGGAGGAACCTCGCGCGGACCGAGGCGTTAGTCGCGCTACCGTAACCGCGCACGGTCACGCGCAGGCATGTCCAGAGATCCGGCTTGAGCCAGTCCGGAAACGGGGAGAGCGCCAGTTCCGGAAAAACGAACACGCCCGCGCCGTCCTTGAAAGTGACCGACTTGGGCGCGCCTTGCGGGCTCACGGGGATCTCCATCGTCAGCGTGCGCGTCCCGGCTGTGTTTGTCGGCGTGAAGACATGAGTGTCCCTCAGTCCCTGCGGCCGCAGGAACCACTCGCCGCAGTCCCAGCCCACAATGCAGTCGGTTTCCTCGGCAGCGAGAAAGCCGTCGGCCGGCAGGTTGTCGCGCCCGAAAGCGACCTGGACGTTGTTCGAGGGGGTCGAGTCGAAGGTCATCTCAAGCCGGAACGTGCGCATCAGGTCAAGGCGGTTCGCGGGCAACGCCGCGTCCTCGGAAACCTCGCGGTCTGCGAAAGACGGTTCGGGCAGACGCGCCACGTCGAGCGTCACGGCGGCGGTGGAAAGCGCCGCAATTGAAAGAACAAACATAATCGGGTTGCGCATCAATGGCCCCCTTAATAAGTTTGTTATGAGACTACACCCTGAACG
>CAYSXF010000576.1:0-4008 GCA_964434815.1 uncultured Lentisphaeraceae bacterium | reverse complement strand
GCCAGGCACTTTTCGAGATACGTCCGCGAGCGGTTGACTTCGGCCGTGACCGCGTCAGCCGTGTCAAGGATCGGCACGCCGCGCGGCGTGGGGTGCATAAAGATCTCGGTCCAGCCGTTGTAGTTGATCTCGCGCAAGGCGGCCAGCAGCGGCTTGAAATCGAGCGTGCCGCGCCCCGGCATCTGCAAAAGCTCCTGCTCTTTGGGCATCTTCGTCATGCAGCCGTTGCCGTGCTGCCACGCATAGAGCACGGCCAGGCCGTCGCCGAACGAGCGGATCAGGCCGGCCAGCAGCCTCTCGTCCTGCGGCAGGTGATACGGCGCGAGCGCGACGCCGAGATGCTTGGAGGGCCGGAGATCCACCAGCCACTTCAGCGAGTCGGGCGCTTCGATCAGGCTGTTGCCGTGGTTCTCGATGGCGACCGTCATGCCGGTCTCTGCGGCCACTTCCAATGTCGGCTTCAGCTTCTCGACGAAGGCCTTCACCGCCGCTTTCAGCGTATCCCCCGTCAGTCCTTTGGGTCCTTCGCCGCCGGTCACCATCGTGTGGCAGCCGAGCCGCGCGGCCAGCCGCAGTTCGTCCTGGAGTTTGAAAGGCCCGAGCTTGTACTGCGTGATGCAGCCGAGCCGCACACCGTGCTGTTTGAGCAGCGCGGCGAAGCGCTCCTCGCCCATCTCGTCGAGCTGTTCGCGCTGGCTGCCGTGAACCTTGGGCCAGATGTCCAGCGCCGTGGCGCCGGTCTTGGCGACCTCCGGCGCGATGGCCGCCAAATCCATATAGCCGTACATGCACGACCCGAGGATATACTTCAGAGCAAAACCGGACTGGACGGCTTCGTCCGCGCGGGAGACGCCTCCGGTCAGCAGACCGCAGGAGGCGGCAGACGCGGACGACAGAAAACCGCGACGCGTGATTCGCATGCGCTTACCCCCGCTTGCTGTCGAGCTGCGCGATGAACGTCTTCATGTAGGGCGTGCCGTAATCGTGCCAGGTGCGGCAGCTGACGAGGTTGCCGTCGTCGACCATGGGCTGGTCAAGGTACTCGCCGCCGAACTGCGTGACGTCGAGTGCGCACTTGGCCACGGTGGTCATTTTCCGCCCCTTGAGCACGCCCGCCGCGGCCACGATCTCCACGCCGTGGCAGACGACCGCCACAGGCTTGTTGGCTGCGAAGAAGTGCTGTACCGCCCGCATCAGGTCTTTGTCGTAACGCAGATACTCGGGCGCGCGTCCGCCGGACACGAACAGGCCCGCGTACTCCTCGGGCTTCACGTCTCGGAAGGCGATGTCGGCCTTGATGTGGTAGCCCGGCCCTTCCTGCGTGATGTCCCACTGAATGGCCGCGCCGGGCGGAACCTCATGTGTGACCATGTGGTACAGCCGCGCCTCGATGCCCGCCACGACGACCTCGTAGCCCTCCTCCTGCAAACGGAAGTACGGGTAAAGCGTGTCGACCACTTCGGTGGCATCGCCCACCGGCATCAGGATCTTGCCTTTCGTCTTGGTTTTCTGACCTCCAGGCTGCTCCTCCGCCACAGCGGTTCCTGCCTTGGCGAAGGCCAGCGCGGCTGAACCCAGCATGAGACTTTTGCACACTTCGCGTCGGTTCATGTTTTTCTCCCGTGGTGACTGAACTGTGGCTCGGGCAACTTGTCCGTGGACATCCATGGGCGAATCACCCATGCCACATGCAAGGGGCACGTTTCCGCCGAGCTGCGGACGAGGGCGTCTATCACCATCATTGCCCACAACTATACGGGGCTGAACGTGGCGCGTCAAACCGTTTCAGAAATCGGCTTCCTATACGACCGCTTCCGGTGTATCCTTTATCAATTATATCTTAAAGGGAGAACATCATGCGCAGTCTCACATACGCCTTCGGAGCCAGTTTGCTTCTCGCACTTGCCGCTTCGGCAGACGACACGGCCTTCATGAAGGGCAAGCGGTTCGCGGTCGGCGATTACACAAGCGGCAAAGCCTGCATCGTTGAAGCCGACGGCACCGTAAGCTGGGAGCAGAAAGCGCCCAACTGCAACGACCTCTGGATTCAGCCGGGCGGCTCGATCCTCTTCTCCACCGGCCACGGTGCCAAAGAGGTTGCCAAGGACGGCACGGTCAAATTCGAATACAAGAGCACAGCAGAGATTTACGCGGTGCAGCGTCTCGCGAACGGCAACACGTTCATCGGCGAATGCACGACCGGCCGCCTGCTCGAACTCGTGCCGAACGGCAGCAACGTCGTGAAGGAGGTCGCGCTCCTGCCGGCAGGCACGCCCGGCGGCCACGCCTACATCCGCAACGTCCGCGTCCTCAAGAACGGCAACTACCTGGTCGCCCACTATGGCGGGAAGTACGTGGCTGAATACGCCTCGGACGGCAAAGTGGTTTGGACGTTCAAGACCCCGGGCGGCCCGCACAGCGTCACGCGCCTCGCGAGCGGCAACACGCTGATCGCCTGCGGCGACAACGGCACGCCCTGCCTGATCGAAGTCACCCCCGAGGGCAAAACCGTCTGGGAGGTCAGCAACCAAGATCTGCCCGGCCAGCCGCTGAAGTTCCTGACCGGCTTCCAGAAGCTGCCCAACGGCAACGTGCTCATCAGCAACTGGGTCGGCCACGGGAAGTTCGGCACCGCGCCGCACCTGCTGGAGATCACGCCCGCAAAAAAGGTGGTCTGGACCTACGCGGATCACAAAACGTTTAAGACCATCTCCACCGTCCAAGTGTTCGCCGAGGGCGACACGCCCCTCAGCGGCGAAGGGCTGCATTGATCGGCGTCATGAACTCTCAACGTCCAACGCTCAACGCTCAACAAGACAAAGGACGCCACGGTGCCCGAAGCTGAACTGATCACAACCGCCCTTGAGCTCGACCGGGTCGCCGAACGTCTTCTGCGCGCAGACGCGGTCGCCGTTGACACGGAGTTCTTCTGGGAGCGCACCTTCTATCCCATTCTCGGGCTGGTGCAGCTCGCCACCGCCGACGGCGCCTGCTGGCTGGTCGACACAGTGCGCATCAAAGACATCAGCGCCTTGGGGCCTGTCATGTCCTCTCCTACGGTCACGAAGGTGCTGCACGACGCGCCGCAGGACCTCGGCATACTCGCACGCGCGACCGGCTCACTGCCGAAAACGATCTTCGACACGCGCCTCGCCGCGGGCTTTGCAGGCTTCAGCTCAACCGGTTCCCTGCAGGCACTGCTGCGGCAGGCCTTGGGCATCGAGCTGTCGAAAGCCGAGACCCGCTCCGACTGGCTGCGCCGCCCGCTCAGCGCCAACCAGGTTCGCTATGCCGCCGACGATGTCCTGCACCTCCTGCGCTTGCGCGAGCTCTTACTTGCCCGCTGCGCGAGCGACGGCGTGCGCGGATGGCTGAGCGCGGATCTCGCGAGGCTGGACGACCCCGAGCTCTACCAGGACCGCGACCCGCGCCTCATGTATCTGCGGGTCAAGGGAGGCTCGCGCCTCGAGGCGCGCCAGCTCGCGCTCTTGCGGGAACTCGGCGCGTGGCGCGAGGAAGAGGCTCGTCAGCGCGACTGGCCCCGCTCCCATGTCTTGCCAGATGACCTTCTAGTGTCCCTCGCCGGATTTGCGCCGACCGACCAACAGGCGCTCGGGGCGGTCCCCAACATGCCCCGCAACATGCCCGGCACGGTGACCGCCGCCCTGCTCGCCGCAGTGACGCGCGGCCTTGCCGTGCCGGAAGACGACTGCCCGCAGCCTTCCTCGGACGACGCGGCCTCGCGGCGCTCCCTCAAGTCTCAGAGCGACCGTCTGCTGGCCCAAATCAGCGCCGCGTGTGAGGCGCACAGCATCGATCCCGCTTTGGTGGCGTCGCGCGCCGACGCCGATTCCTTTGTGCAGCGTCTCGCTCAGGGAACCGCTGCCAACCATCCTCTTGCCCACGGCTGGAGGCGAACGTTCGTTACCGAATTCCTCAAATGAAACTACGTGCCGAAACCCTTCCCGTCCTGATCTTCTCGCTGTCGGTTCTCCTCGCAAATGCGGC
>CAYSXF010000575.1:0-4009 GCA_964434815.1 uncultured Lentisphaeraceae bacterium | reverse complement strand
CTCGAACTCCTCGAAACCTCCGCCGTGCCCGCCCTCACCCTCGCCGACGATGACATCGTCGAAAAGCGCGGCTGCCGCGTAATCAACGGTGATTTCAGGGCCTCCGGCCACGAGTCTGATGTGCGGCGCAACGACCTGTAAGATGCGGGCGACGGCTTCCACGAGCCGCACGTTCCAGAGGTAGACGGAGAACCCCACGACGCGCGGGCGGGCCTCGGCGATCTGGGAGGCGAGCTGAAGGGGCGTGATGTCGAGATCGGTTTCAAGGATCGTCGCAGACTCAGTGAGGCGGCCGAGATTAGCCTGAAGCGAACGCGCGGCGTAAGCGCAATGGCTGTAGCGCGCGTTGACCGCAACCAGCAGTATGTCGGACGTGGCAGGCATCACTTACAGTTCTCGATGTCCCAGCGCGCGGTGTAGGTTTTGATCAGATCAACCACGGGCGTAGGATCGTCAAGTCCGTGTGGATGGTGACCGCCGCCCGGCTTGTGGAATACGGTGATCGTTCCGCCCAGCGCTTTGTAACGCTGTTCGAGTATCGCGGAGTTTGATTCAGGTGGAACCGATTCATCCGCGTCTCCGATCACATGGATCAGCGGGATGCCTGCTTTGGCGATCGGCTCCAGGCGGTCGAGGGGGTTCCCCTTGTAGGCCAAGGCCTCGGCTTCGCTCTTGAATCCGTAGAGCTGCAGCAAGGTCTTAACGCCGTTCTCATCCCGGTTTCCTTTGGTCGCACCGAGCGGCCAGCTCTTGAGGTCGCATACCGGCGCATCGCCGTAGACGCAGACCACGCGCTCGGGATGGTCTGCTGCAAAGCGGTAGGCATAGAGGCCGCCGCGGCTCACGCCTGTGAGCGTTCCCTTGGTGTTCAGCCCTTTCCCCACGATGTGCTTGTAGAACGCGTCCATGTGGGCCAGCGCCGTCGGGCTGCCCAGACACATCGTGCCGACCTGCATGTGGACGAAATAGAACCCGTCTCCCAAAAGCTTCTCCGTGCCTGTGCGCTGCGTAAACGCGTCAGGCCATTCCGTACACCAGACCCATTGGTTGCCGGGCCGCGGATTATGAGGTGCGACCACCCAGCATTCGCAGCCGTCCACTTGGAAACGGTGCCGCGTGAAACCGCACCAGAGATCGGTTCGGTCGGGCTGCCAATCGATCATCTTGCCGAAGGCGCGGTCGGTGAAGGCGAGATAGCACTGCCAGTCGTAAGAGGCGATGCCGTGCTCGAAAGGTCGGCGATGATAGCCGAGGTGCGTACCCATCGCGGGCGACATCTCCGGCGGCCATTCAGAGGCCGGCAAGCCGGGGAACCCGAGGAACGCCCAGACCGGCTCGGCCGCCTTCAGGCTCAGAAATTCGCCGAAGGGGTCGAACCACTTGCCCGGAAAGCTAGAGACATAGAGCCGGCGCGGGGCGCAGGCCGCGAGCAGCATGTGCTGGTCGAACGGCAAGGCGGCTTCGTTGTCGCTGTATTTGCGGTAGTTGCCGCAGTACCAGTGCGGAAACATCTGGTTCTCGGTCGATACGTTTTCGCCGTAGTCGCGCTTGGCGAGCGGCGCGCCGCCTCCGCCGGTCTGGTTCGGGATGACCACGGCGAAGCGCTCGTCCTTCGCGCCTGCGAGGAGCGCGGCCTTGGCGAGGCGCGAACAGCCGATCACGGCGACGCGCTTGGCGTCGATGGCCGGCTCCTTTTCGATCAGATCCATGCCTCGCAGCAGGCCCCAGGCCCAGGCTGCGAGCGCTGTTGTGTTGTTGCCAGCGCTGGAGGCCTGCGGTGGGAAAAAAGCGTGCACGCCGTTCGTGTAGAGGTCTTTGTCGTCTGGGGAGATGTCTCCGTAGCAGGCGGTGACCAGCGCGTAGCCGCGTGCGGCGAGCGTTTCGACGGGCCATGTCTGGGTCGCGCCCGGGGCGCAACTGAGGCCGCGGCTTTTTTCCGAGGCCCGGTGGCCGGCGATGAGATGCTGCTTGTCGTCGCGCAGCCAAGCCTCTGTCACGCGGATTTCCGGATCGGCAAGAATTTCTTGGTTGCCGTAATAGTTGAGGCCGAGGAAGGCCGGGACAGGCCCGATGGCGGTTTTGGGCAGAAAGAGTATCCAGTCGATTTTGGGGCCGGTGCGGTCTTCCCTGAACCACATGCGAAGCTGTTTGCGGATCACGCGCCCTCCCAGCGCCTCGCCGCTTTCGATCAGCTCGGTGCGCATGGCTGCGGGCTTGGGCGGAACCACGCCGTACATCTGATCTTCGAAGAGGGCGAGAATTTCGGTTCGGCGTTTGGGCCACTGATCGGGCGAGGTGAGTTTCGTACCGTCAGCAAAGGTGAGCGGGTCAGGCAGCGTGTAAGGCGCGACTTTCGATTCGTCGTAGTTCGGCGGGCGCGCGGTGACCGAGGAAGCGAGGAGGACGCTCAGGAAAAAAACCGAAACGTGAGAAAGATATGCCATGGGTTTGCCCCCTCGCGGATCTTATTAATTCTTACAACCAAGACACAGAGAGCACAAAATCCGCTAAGTCGAACTCAGCGCGCTTGGCGTCTTGGTTGTTTCGGCATGCCCGATTCAGGCGTAAACGGTTACTTGAGGCCTCTAGCCTCAGTCAGCGCGGTGTATTTTTCGATCAGTTCCACCACGGGAGTCGGATCTTCAAGTCCGTGAGGGTGGTGGCCGACACCAGGCTTGTGGAAGACGTTGATTGTGCCGCCGAGCGCCTTGTAACGCTTTTCGATGATTTCGGTATTCTCCGCCACAGGGACCACATCGTCGGCGTCGCCCACGACGTGGATGAGAGGGATGCCGGCTTTGAAGAGCGGCTCCAAGATGTCGATCGGGTTTTCTTTATAGTCCAGCGCTTCAGCCTCGTCCCTAAAGCCGTAGCACTTGATCAGACTGGTCCAGTCACCCTTGCTGCCTTTGCCCTTGCCCTTGCCGCCTGGCCAGCTCTTGAAATCGCAGACCGGCGCGTCGCCGTAGATACAGATGACCCGCTCGGGATGAGCGGCTGCGAAGCGGTAGGCGTAGAGGCCGCCGCGGCTGACGCCGATCAGCGTACCCTTAGGGCTCAGCCCTTTATTGCTGATGTGCCGGTCGAAGGCGTCTAGATGGGCCTGCGCGGCAGGACTGCCGAACGTGTTGCCCACGCTCATGTGGATATAAAAGAAACCGTCAGCGACGAGCTTCATCACGCCGGTGCGGGTGTCAAACGCCTCTGGGAATTCCATGCACCAGACCCACGGGTTGTCCCTGCGGGGTTTAGGCGGAACGGCCACCCAGCACGGGCAGCCGTCAACCGTGAAGTGGTAGCGTGTGAAGGTCTTCCACGTGTCGGTGTTAGTCGGTTGCCAGTCGATGGCCGGTTGCACGCGGACAGCCGTGCTCGGTTCTGCCGCGCACACGTGCGGAAGAAAGACAGAGGACGATAAGCAGCAAAGTGTGGCAGAAAGAATGACGAGTGTTTTATTCATGGTTTTATTATCGCATTTCTAAGGCTTCTGTCAACGCACGTGTCGGAAGAATTACGTTCTTGAAAACATGTGGGGATCATGGGATATTAAATCAGTTTAAAATTTGAAACGGTAAGGCACTGTATTATGCGGAACTTAGCGATGTGGGTCTTTAGCTTGGCGGCTTATTCGATGTTTGGGGTTTTCAGTGCGAAGGCTGCTGATAACCCGTTTTTTGCGATGGATACCGGGCTGAGAGACGGCGTCATGCGGACGCCTGCGCAACAGGCGCATCTGCTCAAAGAACTCGGCTATGCGGGCGTCGGCTGGAGCCCTGCCCAAGTTCCTGAAATGCTGGCTGCGCTCGACGCCGAAGGGCTGAAAATGTTCAACGTGTATGTCGGCGTGGAGATCAGCCGCACGAACCATGTGGCGCCCGCGCATATTGTCCAACTGATCGGCCAACTCAACGGGCGGGACACGGCGCTGTGGCTGACGGTGACCAGCAAGGCGTTCACCAAGCCTGTCTCTTATACACATCTCCGAGCCCACGAGACAGGCAGAAATCTC
>CAYSXF010000574.1:0-4013 GCA_964434815.1 uncultured Lentisphaeraceae bacterium | reverse complement strand
TTTCTGCCTGTCTCGTGGGCTCGGAGATGTGTATAAGAGACAGCTTCTGGATGAACACCTATTACGTCAAATGGCTGGATGACATCGAGGGCGGACGCGGCAACCCGGACTGGAACGGTGACGAGGTGTTCCTGCCGTGGCGCCTCTACCGGCACTATGGCGACACGCGCGTCCTCGAAAAACATTACGGCAACATGCGCGCTTATGCTGAGCATATCCACGCCAAAACGCCAGACCACATCTACACGGACGGGTTCGGCGACTGGTGCCCGCCAAACGACGGAACCTGGGACGGCTTCCACGGCGACGTGACCGAAGTGAACACAAGCCTGTACGCCGAACTCATCAGGATTATGGCCGACGCCGCCGCTGTTCTCGGCAAAGGTGACGATGCGACACGCTACAAGACGCTGGCGACAGAGATCACACAGGCGTTCTGCGAGAAACGCCTGAACGCTAAGACATCCGCTTACGGCGACGGTTCCCAGACCACGGCGATCCTGCCGCTGGTCTTCAACTTGGTGCCGCAAGACCGGCGGGCCGCCGTGTTCGGCCATTTGATTTCGACCATCCGCGAGAAAGACAAGGGCCATCTCGACACCGGGATTTTCGGAACCCGCTACCTGCTCGACGTGCTGTGCGACGGCGGACAGACCGATCTCGCCCTGAGCATGCTGACACAGCCAGAGTACCCTGGGTTCGGATTCCAGCTCGCACAGGGTGCCACCACGCTGTGGGAGCAGTGGACCGTCAAGGGCGGCATGAACTCTCACAACCATGCGATGTTTTCGGGAGTGGACGCCTCGCTCTACTCGCGGCTGGCGGGCATCACGGCCCTGAAGCCGGGCTTCGCGGAAATCGGCATCCGCCCCTGTCTGCCAGAGACGCTGACGTTCGTCGAAGCCGCGCAGGACACTGTGATGGGCCGGGTTCGTTCGCGTTGGCAGCGCAAAGGGGACAGCGTGGAGATGAGCGTCTCCATCCCAGTCAATGCCACCGCGATGATCTCCGTTCCTGCATCCAGCCAAGCGTCCGCAACCGAACACGGCCAGCCCGCCGGCAAAGCCGATGGCGTGACGTTCAAGGGCATGGAAGGCGGGTACGCCGTTTTCCAAGTCGGCTCAGGCGATTACCTGTTCACGAGCGCAGTTCTCCGTCGGTAGGCAAATTGGAGTAGCATGGGCAACTTGCCCATGACAACGTGGGAGGCTTCACTTTTCCGTCAAAACTCGGCCAACTTTTTGATCTTCTGCACCAATTCGTTCAGCGCTACCCGCAAGGGAGAATCCTTCGCTAATTGAGACATCAGAAAAGAGCATTTGATGAAGCGAATCTCTTCTCAGATCGCCGTTGCAAACTATTCGGAGATGATTCATGTTTCGTCAACCGAGCGTGGGAACTCTGGCAGAGGCGCAGTTGCGCCGATTATCAGAAGTGTCTTGTTATTGCCGTTCAGTGTGAGTGCGCTTCGACATAGGACTGCAAGACGGCATTGATACGCGTCTGGTATCCGGGGCCTTGGCCCTTGAACCAGTCGATCACCCGTGGGTCGAGGCGAAGCGACAGCGCCGCCTTCTTTTCGGGCATGCGAACGACCATCTTTTTGAACATGGCTTTGTCGATTTGAGGAATGTCGGTGAAGTCTATCTCCTCGTCCTTCATTCCGCGCAACCGTTTCCAGTCAGTTCCCAATTTCTTCTGTGTAGATACTTTGTTCATGACGGTTCGCCTTTCGTGCAGATATGATTCTTATTGTGCCAGCGGCAGGTTCGGTGAAAACAACGACCGCAAGAATGTCGCCCAGCCAACCGATTCCGATCCACCGGTCTTCTCCATACTCTTTTCTCTGGTCTAAAAACGTCACCATGGGATAGTCGAACACGGTTGGCACATCGGCGAAGTCGACACCGTGCTTCTGCCGGTTAATACCGCTCTTTGTCGCGTCCCATGTGAATTTCATCGACATCAGTGTATATACGTTGCGTATCTACGTCAAGGGCGTTCTCAAAACTCCTGTTTTATGTTTCGCTTGGCAACCGGAGTCGCGTGGGTCGGATAACACCGGAAATCCAGCGTTATGCGTCCGTCTGCGAATCTGGAGGATTCCTTATGAAAGCCCTTCACGTCTTCTACCGCTTTTGCAGTTCGACGATCGCGCGGGCAAGCTTGTCCCGGTGCGTCTCCATCGTCGCCGGGTCATGCGTGAACGTGGTCATGTTCGCGGAGACATCCGTTGGCACCGTCAGCAGCGCCTCGTAGTTGGCGCGCGACCGCGGGTCAAGCTTGGGCGCTTTTTCCGCCAGCAGGCGCTTCAGAATGACAAAGTACTCGTAGTCCTCGAGACCGTCGCGCAGCAGCTCGAAGCGAATCGTGTCCACAGGCCCGTCCAGCACCGGCGCGGCGGGTTTGCCGTCGGCGGCAGCCTCCGGCGGATACATGAAGCGTCCGTCGCCGTTGCCCCACGGGTTTTTCGCGCCCGGCGCGAGTTTTCCATCGGACACCCAACTCATCGCGTCGAGATACGGGTTCTGCGGATTCGCGCGGTCTGGATACGCCGCGCTGCTTGTCCAGTACACGGTTTCCCAAATCAGGACGCCGGTCACGCGCTCGGCCCACGTCTGCCACAGCCAGACGCGCATCTCGGTGCCCGGATGGTCGATGAACTCGGTCGCATACGGCGCTTTCGGACCGCAGCACACATACCACCAGAACTGATCGCCCGCTTTGCGACGCTCCTCCGTGCCAGCCATGTTGAGCGACGGGGTCAGCGGCACCCAGAGGTTCGGTCCGCCCACCAGTTCCTTCTCAACTTGCTCGGTCAGCATGCGCCGCAGTCCCGGCGCGTGTTTCTTGAGCTTGGCGAAACCGTTCATCACAAACGGATAGTCCTTAGGCTCCGGCTCGTCGAACCAGTAGACGTACGCCTTGTCGAGCCACCCCTTCTCACGCAGGTGGGCTTCGATGCCTTTCAGGTACTTGCCAAGCAGGATATCGTACTCGGGAGCGCCCTCAGCGTATCCGAGAAACGCGGGCTCGTTCCGCTCCTGGAAGGTGCCGCCCCCGAGCCCGTCCACATGGAAGACGAACGAGTTGAAATGATATGTCGCCAAGGCACGGGTCATAGCCGCGTCCCACTTCGACCAGTCGAACACCGGCACGGCCTTCGTCGCGTCGAGCGGCTCAAACGCGCCACCCTCGACGACCTCCTTGCCAGTCGCGGCGTCGGTGATCTTCAGGCTGTCCACCCACAGACCGCCCGTTGCCACCCCAGGCTCCTGATAGCCCGCCGCATAGATTGCGAAACGGCAGGCGACGGCCTCTTTCGGGAAGGTCGTCAGCACTTTCTCAAAAGACTGCCACTCCGTTTTGCTGTCGATCGTGAGATCGGTGTTGCAACCGGACATCCATTCCCCGCTCGCCTTCTGATAGCTCAGCGCGAACACGAACTTCTGCCCGTTCGTGGTCTTGTGTTTGAAGGCGATTTTGAATCCCTTTTCAGGCAGCGGAACGAGCCTCTTGTAGGTGGCGCTGACGTTCTCGGTTTCGCTCGCGTCATTCACAAACAAAGAGCCAAGCCCTTCGGCCTTCTCCTTCGTGTCGATGACGCCGCCGCGCCACGGGCTCAGCCCCTGCCATTCGACGCTCCAGCCGTCCAGCGGAGCGGGATCGTAAGGCGCGATATGGTGCTCGGACATGCTCTTCAGATACTTGTCCAGCACCTCTCGCCGCTGGGCCGGATCAGTGACCTTCTGATACTGCCACACGGTCTGCGGGCTGAACCCGAACGAGGTCTCGCAGGTGAGCGTATCCGGCAGCGCGAAGTCGTACACCTCCACGTTCAGGATCACCGACACCTTCACGCCGTCGGCTTCGACCGTCACGTTGCCGCGGTAAATGCCAGCCGGCACGTCCTTCGGCGCCTTCACGCGGATCCAGAACGGCTGATTCCGGCCGGCAGCCAAGATGCTGTCTCTTATACACATCTGACGCTGCCGACGAATAGAGAGGTGTAG
>CAYSXF010000573.1:0-4014 GCA_964434815.1 uncultured Lentisphaeraceae bacterium | reverse complement strand
CGACGCTCTTCCGATCTCACGGCCCCGGGTAGGAAATCAATTCGCCGCGATAAACATTTTCCGGCGCAGAGGCGGCCAGCAGCGCCAACACGGGAAAGAACATCATTTGGAACCGGCCCACTGGATGGCGTTCTTGATCAACGTGCGGAAGCCCTCATGCATATGAGCCTCTCGTCCATGTCCCGGCTGGATCACCACCACGCGCGATTTCTCGTACGGGCTGATCCAAGCTACCGATGGGTCGCTCAGCGGATGGTCGGTAGTGAACAGAACCTTCGCGTCTTTCGAAATGTACATGCCCTTGTACGCTTCGTCGTGGAAGCGCATCGCCCCCACGTCGCCCACCACCGGATGCTTCATCGCCGGCATGTAAGCGATTGGGATGCCCTCTTTGTAAGTGGATTTCTCCAGGTCGTACTTCACCCCCACCACTTCCTTCCACCACCATTCCCAGCTGTTGTAATCGGCGATTGCGTGATGCAGCACCACGATGCCCTTTCCTGCCTCGGCGAAGTCCACCAGGTTCTTCTTCTCTTTCTCGCCGATCTCTTTCGACAGGTCGTACATCAGAACCACATCGTACTTCTGCCGGATGTCCTTCGCGAACGCCAATTGATTGGTCGGGGCGTGATCCCACTTCATGCCATCGAACAGTGTGTAGAACGATGTCTCGTAGGCGTGTCCGCCCGTGACCACGAGTATTCGCGGACCGCTGCGTTCGTCGGCAAACTTCGCTGGCAGAGTAACCTCACCGGTGGCGGCCCACTCCGCGCCGCGCAGGATGAGCGTCCGGCACCCGGCATTGCCAAGCGCCTTGACGTCATGACCCAACACGAGGTTGAAGCAGCGGCCCTTGCCCACTTCTGTCACCCAAGCGAACGGCTCTGGCTCGCCCGACCCTTTGTTCTCTTTGCTGACCACGCCGCTCACGAGCACATGCCGGTTCGGGTTGCGGTTCCCGGTCTTCTGCCATGGCTCGTCAAAGGTTTCAAAGTCTTTCATCCCGCGCGTGACCGGATGCTCTTTGTCCGCGATATTCACGGTGAAATTCTGCATGTGTGGATGAAAGGTGCCCTTCTCCCACGCGCCGCCCGTCAGGGTCTGGAACTCTTCCCAGTCATAGAATAGGCAGCCTCCCGAATGCATCACAACGAATCCGCCGCCCTTCTTGATCCACGCCATGAACGCGGCCTTCATCTCCGCGCTCCACTCGGGCGCGTCCTTCCCCTTGCCGAAGGTGTTCCAGTTGCTGAAGATCAGGTCGCACCCCGCAAGGTCAGCGGGCTTCATCTCCCACGGCTTCTCAGTCACCGTCACGAAGAACTTCGGCGACTCCGCGAATATCTCCCTGAGCGCGGTTGTCGTTGCCTGCCAGTTGTGGTTGTTCGCGCCTGTGAGCAGCAGCACGCGTATCTGTCCGGGCTTGGCCGCCGCCGCTGGTAGGGACGGCTCCCCGAGCCGTCCGCCGGTCACCGCATCGGTCTCCAGCACCTCCAGCCCGTTCACCAAAGCCTGATCGCGCTTGGTCTTGAACGCGACCGCTAGCTTGCCTGCCGCATCAGCCGCCACATCGACAGTCTCGGTCACAGCCTTCATCCGTTTGCCGGCCTTGGCCAAAATGTCGTAGTCTGCCAGCACGGTTTTGCCGTTGATCGCCACGTCGAAAATGCGCACTCCCGCCCGTTCATGAAAAGTCTCCGCGAAGTGCAGACGCAGCGCATAGGCTTGTCCCGGCTTCAGTCCGCCGAAGATATACGTTGAGTCCCGGAAGCGGCAACTCTGATACACCTCTTCCGGCGCGGCGTCGCTCGCATCGGTCGTATCAGCTTCCAGCTTCACAGCAAACACGCTGCCGCCACTGAACCCCGTGTCAGCCTTGAACTCACCCACCGCGCCTCCGCCCGCGTTCACAGCCGCCACCACATGCTCCTGCACGTTCGTAAGGCCGCACGCCTCGGCCAGTTGCTTGCGCAAGGCGTCGGCCGCTTTTCCGCCCGTTGCTTTCACCAGCGAGTAAAGGGCCTTCTTCTCCTCTATTCGTTCGGCGACTCCGGCCAGTTCGACCATGACCGCCAACCGCTGATCCTTCGCCATAACATTGGGCTTCTGCAGCAGCGCCAGCACGCCTCGTACCGCCAGAATCCTGACGCTGCGGTCCGAGTCCTGCCGCGCGATCCCCATCAAGGGTGCGACCGCCAACACGCTGTTCCACTGCGACAGCACGCGTACCGCCGCCTTGCGCAGCTCGACGTCCCCTGCCTTCGCTTGTGCGATCAGCAAGTCTCGCGCAGCCTCGGTCTGCAAGCCACCCAGCAACGTCACCATTTCTGTTTTGCCCGCAGCGTCGGCTTTCGCGATCACCTCTGCCACATCGCGTATGGCACGCGCCTCGTCGGGCAGTTGCTGCGCCACCGAAGCCAGGGCCGAAATCAACTGGCCTCGCTGCGCGGCCGGCAACGGTCCGAACGTGAAGGCCAGCGCCTGCGCGAAAGTCTCCTGCCGCACGCATGAGCGGAACGCGTCGCCCGCAGCGGCACTCACGCCTGCTACCGTGTAGAGGCTTGCGTCGCATAGGCGTTGCACCAGTTCCGCCTGGCCGCGCGACGCGAGCAGACCGATGGCCTTGACGCGTTCCGGCCCGTCTTTCTTCATCTCGCCGTACAGGAAATCGTCCGTCCCTTTTGCGGACATCGCGGCCATGGCCAGCGTCGCCGCGCGGCCCTCCTCGTCCGGCTTGGAGGTCAGAGCGAACAGTGCGGGCAATGCCGCCGCGTCTGCCGTGCGCACCGCCGCGCGTATCCCTGCCAGACGCACAGGCAGCGACTCATCCGTCAGCGCGGCCAGCAACGCCTGCTTCACGCCCGCCGCTTCCGCATGCGGAATCAGCGCCATCAGCACTCGCGCCTTGGCCTCATCCTTCAGCGCAGGCAGTGCCGCCTGCGCGATAGCCGCCAGCCGCGCCTTCGCTGTCACCGCAGCCACAGCGGCGCGTGCTATCACTGGATCAGCCCCTTGCAGCGCCTGCGAGATCGCCTCCGCGTACGTCACAGGATCGATCTGTGCGAGCCCGATCAGCGCGGCTGCCTTGTGATTGGGTGCGCCTTTCTCGAAACAGACCGCAAAGAGCGCCTTCGCGCGTCCATCGTCCTTCGCGAGCCGCCGCGCCTCAGCGCACCGCAACGCACCGCTAGTGAGCGAGTCGAGGTTACCGCCCTTCAGCGCCGTCAGCAGCGCGTCGGCTGCCGGCGAAGTCCCGATTGCGCCCAGCGCGTCCGCAGCCGCGTAAGCAACCGCCGGATCGCTGTCCAGCGCGGCTTTCGCCAGCGCGTCAACGGCGCCTTCGTCTTTTGCATAGCCCAGCGCCTGCGCGGCCGCAGCCTTCTCCTGCGGCGTGCCGTTTAGCATCAATAGTGTGTCAGCCCCGAAACCGGTCAGGCTGAACATTAACAATCCGAGAATGAGTTTCAATTTTTCTACCTCTTCTTCGTGACTTTGTGTCTTCGTGTTACCTTCTCGAACCGCGTATTCCTAAGCAATATACGGATACCGCGCGACCTTCCGCCCCATCAGTCGCAATCCCTCTTCGTCGCCGACAATCGTCTGCTGCTCCGCATCCCACGCGATTTTGCGGCCGGTCTTGATCGCGATCAGCGACAGGTGCGAAATGCTGTCGGAGTAATAGGCCGCGTGGATCGGGCTGCACGTCATCTCGCGCGTCTTGATGCACTGCGCGAAGTCGGCGGTATGGTGAAAGCCCGTGGTGTTGGTGCGCAGCGGCTCGCGGCGCGGCGGCAGCGGCTCGCGCAACAGGCCGACCGGATCGGCTTTGAGATAGCCGCGCGCGATGCTGATCGAGCCGCGTTCGCCGATGAAGGTCGTGCGGTCGCTGCCCGGCTTGAACACGAACTCGACCCCGTTCGCGAAGCGGCCCTTCACATCCCAGGTGGCGCACGCGTCGTACAGGCCGGTGCCTGTCTCTTATACACATCTGACGCTGCCGACGAATAGAGAGGT
>CAYSXF010000572.1:0-4019 GCA_964434815.1 uncultured Lentisphaeraceae bacterium | reverse complement strand
TATTCGTCGGCAGCGTCAGATGTGTATAAGAGACAGCCACGAGCCCTTGAAGCCGGTATGGCCGGTGATGAAGACCCGCTTGCCGCGGAAAACGGATGCGCTCATGAAGCCCCTTCTGAATTCCACCGGACGGCCCACGGCGCCTTGCCGCTGGCCCACAAGTTGTTTAGCAACTGATATTCGCGTTGCGTGTCCATGCACTGCCAGAAGCCCTCGTGCCGGAAAGCGCTCATCTGGTTCTCTGACATCGCGCTGAGCATCGGGAATTGCTCAAACATCACGTCTGGTTTTCCCGTCAGGTAGCGTGAGACGAACGCTTTTTCAAGGACCATGAAACCGCCGTTGATGTAGTTCTCCACGGAGGCCGGCTTCTCCTGGAACCCTTTGACGGCTCCCTCGTGCAGAAACAGTTCGCCAAAGCGGCCCTCCGGGTGCACGGCTGCTACGGTGATCAACTTGGCGCCTTGACGGTGGGCCTCCAGAGAAGCCGCCACATCGATATCGGACACCGCGTCGCCATAGGTCAGGAAAAAGGTCGTGTCGGTTTCCCTGAGATGCTTCGACGCGGCGGCAATGCGTCCGCCGGTCAGCGTGTCGATGCCCGTGTTCGCCAACGTCACTTCCCAGTCCGCCTCCAGCGCTTGGTCATGGTAAGTGATGGCCCCGTGCTTGCCCAACTTCACGGTGATGTCGGAGGCATACGCGTGAAAGTTCAGAAAGTAATCCACGAAACAGTCGCGCTTGTAGCCGAGACAGAGGATGAAGCGCCGGACCCCGAACGCGGCATAGCTGCGCATGATGTGCCAAACGATCGGCTGCTCGCCGATCGGCACCATGGGCTTGGGAAGCAATTCGGTCACGTCGCGCAAGCGCGTGCCCTTGCCGCCGCAAAGAATCATCAGAGGCGGCATCTCAGAAGATGGACAAGGCGAACAAGTTGAACTCATGGCGTCCTTTCACTCGGCAAAGCAACATGTGTGCGGGCGACACTTCGCGTTTCTCACGCAGGCTGGCCGGCGAGAGATCTTTCGTCGCTACCGGTCAATGCCACGGTTATAGATGGTGTTTTTCAGGGTCTCATCGTGCGCATAGGCGCTCTCGATGTCATCAATCATGATCGGCGCATCCGCGCTGAGGGGGCGGAAAAGCACTTCGCCCGACATCAACTCTCGGCAAGACAACTGGCCCTTGAGCAGCGGGACGGCGAGATAGACGTCGTCGTTGATGTTCTCATGTTCCAATGTGTGTCCCGCCGGCAAGTCACGTCGCGCGTAGACGCCACGCAGCAAGCCGTCCAGATACTTAATCTCCTGGTCTTTGGGAAGGCGCTTGGAGTCGCCGCTCCCTCCGCACATTTCCTTCACTTTGCGATAAGCTTTAAACCAGGTGTCAATCTGTCCGGGCAATGAGCAGTAGGGCGAAACCGGATGCGTTCCGTCGTCAATGTCGATATGGCGCTCAAAGCTTCTGGCGCCCTTCGCATAGGCGATGATGATGGAGTTGTCCCAACTGGTGTGCTCGTGCGTGGAGTATCCAATGGAGTGGTTCGGGTAACGGTTGCGAAGAAAGTCAATTTGGTTCAGCTCAAGGTCCCTGTCGTCAGAGGGATACAGGGCGATGCAGTGGTTAATTGCAAGGGGGATATTCCGGTTGTCAAAAAAAGAGACCAGATCGTCCAAATCCTTTTGGGACGTTCCGCCCGAAGAGCAGAGGACCGGTTTCCGAGTCAAGGCGAGCCGCTCGATCAGAGGCCAGTCGTTGACATCGGAGCTAGCCAATTTTAGGATCGGCAGTCCCAGATCGACGCAGAGATCGACCGATTTTTCATCGAAGGGCGTTGCCATCGGGATACACCCCGATTTGCGAATCGCCTCGACCATGGTGGCGAAATGCTCGCGCGGCATCTGCGTGTCGAGCGTCTTCTTGATGTAGCGGATATCGGTTCGCGCCCGGAAGTCTTTATGGATGAAGCGGTCAACGTCCCTGAACTGCAGTTTGATTGCCGCACGGATGTTGTTGAAGCGCACGACCTTAGAGAACTCTGAAATGATCTTCAAGCCGCGGTCCAGGCTGCCCCAGTGATTGTTGGCCAATTCCAGCACAAACAAGTCTTCAAAGATTTCTCGCTTCATCATCAAGCACCTTTCTGAACGCCCCGCCCCGCTTGCGAAAGCTCATCTGCGGGAAGATGAAAAATCAGGGGTCTTTGTCCTTTAACGACAAATGGATTAGAATATCCTGCGGAGACTCGATTATCAACCAGTTTTTCCGGTTAGACGCCTTGTCGAGACCGCCGTAACCGTAGACCGCTGCGGCAAAAGCCACCCCGCACGCCTCCGAGGCTTCGGCGTCGTCAGGCGAATCGCCGATCATGAGGACGTCTGACGCGGCCAAACGTTGCCTTTTCAACAAGTTACAGAGGCCCTCCGTTTTCGAAGCGAAGGGGTGTTCGCGGGAGTCAGGGGTCACGATTTCCCGCACGTGCGAGCGTATCCCCAGGTGGGTGAGAATGCGGCAGGTCGGCCCCCAAGGCTTATTGGTTAAAATATAGTTCGTGCCTCCCTGTGAGGCGATGCGCAAAAGAACCTCTGAAACACCCGCATAAAGGGGCGTTTCCAAACAGACGCCGCCGTCATAAGCGACCCTGAATGCGGCCACGAGGCGCTCCAAGGTGTCTTCGTCGCAATTCCCGATGATGCGCCGAAACATGATCCGGATGGGGGGGCCAATGACGTCGGTGACGCAGCGCCCCTGATGGGCGGGTAAAACAGCGGCGATGGCAAGTTGCGCGGCTTTCTCGATGGCGGGGCGAGAGTCAATCAAGGTGCCGTCAAAATCGAAAACAAAGGCGGAAAAGGTCTGTCTTTCAGAACGCATAAGCTGCTGTCCATGCGGAACACGCGTACGGGACGGCCAACGCGACCCGTTGGTTTCGTCCTAGGTTTCAGAGGTTTTCATTCGCCATGGGCACCACCATGTTCGACCGCAGCTCGTCGCGGTCAAGGAACGGGAACATGTCTTCGAGCGGTGAGGAGATCATTCGCCCATCGGGCAGTTTTCGAGAGGATAGCTTGGGCTCAAACCCCTGAGACGGGTCGAGCGTGACCGTGCAGACTTCGGGGCCGGGGGTCGCCAAGGCGCAGCGGATGTCCTTTGCGAAATCGGGCTGATCAATGCGTCTGGAGGGCAGCCCATAGGCTTCGGCGACTTTCAAGAAATCGGGAAACGACACGCCGCTGACCGGACTTTCGCCAACGGCGAGGCCGAAAAAGGCCGACTGCGTCTGTCTGATAGAGAGGTAGCCGTTGTTGTTCAGGACGAAAAGCTTGATGGGCCAGCGGTGATGAGCCAGCGTCTGAAGCTCTTGAATATTCATCTGGAGGCTGCCGTCGCCTGCAAGGCAGATGACGCGTTTTCCGTTCCTCGCCACCGCCGCGCCAATCGCTGCAGGCAAGTCGTAGCCCATGGACGCCGCACCCGAGTTTGAGATCAGACGTTGCCCGGCCTTAAGCTCTGCGACTTGGAAGGCGACGATGGTGGCCGTCGCATTTGCGCAGATGACGATATCGTCGTCGGCCAGTTCCTTGAACAGGCCGTGCATGAAATGGTAAGGGTTGATCGCCCCCGGCTTGGAGATGTGCTTGCTGGGGATGTACGCAGGAAACCGTCTCTGGCGCTCTCTGCACCAGGCGAGCCAATCGCCGTGCCGGGAGGTGTCGAAAGGGCTTTCGTCAAGCAGGCGCTCGCACGTTTCGAGAAAAAGCCGCACATCGCACAGGATCGGCAGATCAGGGGCCACCGTGGGTTTGCGAAGTTCGGCTGCGTCCACATCCACCTGGATTTTGAACGCGTTCCGTGCGAAATCCTTCCAGTTGTAACTGACTTGGCGTATGTTGAGGCGCGACCCGAGGATCAGCACCAAGTCGCTGTTCTGCACGGTGAAGTTTCCGCCGCGGTCGCCGATCGTACCGGGCCTGCCGCAGTGCAGCGGGTGGTCAGAAGCCAAGAGATCGTGGGAC
>CAYSXF010000571.1:0-4020 GCA_964434815.1 uncultured Lentisphaeraceae bacterium | reverse complement strand
TGTATAAGAGACAGGATGTCGTGGATCGCATTGCCCGTGACCGTGCTGAACGAACACCCCAGACTGCCGACGATGCCGGCCTGCTCGCAATGCGAAATCGTGTTGCCGCGCACGATATGCCCGCCGATGTTCTCTTTCGCCCAGGCGAGGCTGTGCGCATGGGCGCGCTCGATGGTTTTGACATACCCTTCGGCGGAATCGGCGGAGGTGTTATCGAACACATCCCCGTGTTTTCCCAGCGATATGCCGGAACAAATCGAATAGCTGACGTCGTTGCTTTCGATGACCCAGCCCCTGCTCCAATGCGTGCCGATTAAGCCGACCTGTTCCGCTGTCGGCGGGGCCCACGGCGTCGCCGCGTGGCGCATCGTGAAACCACGCACAGTGATGAAGTTTCGGCCCGGCTTGTCCGGGTAGAAGACGGTTTGACGCACATTGAATTCCACTGATTGCTCGTTGGGATTGACGCCCTTGAACTGTGCCCAGATCGTGGTGATTTCCCTGTCTGCCTGTCCGAACCAAAGCGCGTTGACTCCAGCGGCTTTCATGACGTCATCCAGCTTAGCCGCTTCAGTCAGCCATTCGCCGTTGAGGTAGACGGCACCGGTGTGATGCGCGCGGCCCTTGGGGTTGAACCAGTCACCGTGAATGAGGTCACCGTACGGATTGAAGCTGCCGAAAAACGTGTTGGGTATCATCGCTTTCCAAACATCGCCCTGGACCTTTTCCCAGTTCTTGGCGACTTCTGAGCCTGTGATCTCGGCCTTCTCGCCCGGCGCGGCCCGGTAGATGATGCGCTTGGTGTCGGACTCGCCTCCACGCGGCGGGTTTATGCGTTCACGATAAACGCCTGCATGTACGGTGATGACATCTCCCGGCTGTGCGAGATCCGCAGCCCGCTGAATCGCGCGGAGCGGCGAAGCCAGCGTGCCGGGGTTCGCATCGTTGCCGCTGACGGCAACGTGAAATTCAGTGGCGTATAGAGTTGTGCTGAAGACGGCTGCGCTCAACAGCGAAACAAGTGTCTTTTTCATGTGTTCGTCTTTTCCTGATGATGGGATGGCCGCGATAAGTTAGAAACTGTCGAGCGGAATGACGCGGTCGTTCCGAACCTTCGGATCGAGTTCCAAGAGCTTGTTCGCGTCATGACTGGCCCATCCAAACAGATGAACGACGATTTTCGTGCAAGACGCGTCGCTGAGCGGTTCGACGTGAAGTTGGGCGGTTCTTCCGTCAGAGTCAATCTTGAGCTCCATCGCCAGTTTTCCGAAGGGCGTGGCGATGCCAGCCAGTCGCGTAGTCATATCGGGCTTCGTCCACTCTGGCGGCAGCCCTTCGAAGAGATGCAATTCGTCGCCGCGGTCGAGCGCGAGCAGATGAACCGTCAGCCGGATGAATTCGGCGCTGGCCCAGTTGTGCGGCATATCGCCGACCTTCTTGAACGTCTCGCCCTTCAGAGACTGCTCCTCGCGCCAGTCCAGCACAGGCGCGGCGTGGTTGGCGAAAGCGTAGAGCACGTGCGCTGCTTTGCGCCCATTGCCCTGCCACAGCCAGGCATGGCCGTAGAACGACGCGAAATAGTTCCAGATGCCGGTCGCGTCCCAACCGGTGCCGTAGACCATGCCCTCGCGTTCGGTCGCTGCGAGCATGGCCATGTTGCCTGCGACAAGCGGATCATCTTTGTCGAAGATCTGGCCGGGGTAGACCGCGTGGCAGAACCCCCACTGCCCGCGTTGCGGCAGGTCTTTTCCATCCATGAGGATCGGCAGACACCGGTTGCCCTGCGGATCGGTTTTCATATCGCGCGCTGCGGCTTTGCGAAACGCTGACATGAAATCGTCGTACTCCTTCTGCCACGCAGCCGACTCCTCCGCTTTACCGAGCCAGCGCGCCGCTTGCACAAACGCGCGCATGCCGACCAGATTCCAGTACGGGTTCGTGTATTCGCTGTGAATGCCGCCGATGCCGCCGTCTGGAAAACCGGGAGGCACCAAGCCGTCATCGAGCGGCGAAGCGTTGAGCAAAGTCTCTTTGCGGAGATGCTTGATGTGGTTAGCCACGCGCTCAAGTTTCGGCCAAACCGATTCGAGCCAAACCTTGTCCTGCGTGAGTTGCGCATGCCGCACGCAGGTCCACAGGACGATCCCGTTCTCTTTCGAATAGTCCTTCATCACTTCGATGCGTCCGTCGGGCTGCTGGTGCGTCAGCTCGTAGGCGACGCCGTTGCGGGCCTGGTCGCCCGCGCCTAGTATCGTGGCCGCTTCCAGCAGGAATGCGCCGTCCACAATCCACAAGCCCCTATAGCAGGTCGGCCCCACCTGAAACGCGGGCAGCCCGGCTTTGATTTCACGCGCCTGCCAAATGTTGCGAATGGATGAATCCACCAGCGCCTGAATCCCGGCGTCCGGCACTTGTACGCGACCCCAAGGCAACGGAGCCTTCTCCCAATACGCGGACGCCTCTTCAACGGTGGCCGGATGCGGTATACTCGCGTCGCTCGCGCGGTAGCAGACGGAGAAATCCGCGGAGTGTCCGGCGGGTACGGTCAGCGTGTCGAGTCGCACGCACGTTCCGTTTGTGATGCCGCACATGTTGAGCGAGGCGGTGATCGTCTCATTCGTATTGACCACCACGCGCTGGCCCTCCAGTCGCAGGCCCATTTTCGTATCCACAATAATCTTGGGGTGCAACGCACGCGCGACAGTTCCGGTATTGGCGACATGCACGAGGATCCAATCGCTCCGGACTGGCACATTCACAGCGAACGCCTCTTGAACAATGCTCAAGCCGTCCGCCGAAAAGTAGGTTTTTGCGACCGGCACGCGTGGTGAGTGCAGTTCTTGTTTCTTCCAAACAGCTCCTTCGGCAGCCTCGGCCACAATGCGCGTGCCGAACTCGCGTCCGCCCTGTTTGAAGTGGTAGAGCAGCGCGCCGCTTTTATCCACGAGCGATTTATTTGGGTCGTCCGGCAGGCAGATGGCCGTTTGCCACTCGGGCGGCGAGAAGGAAAAATCCACACGTTCGAAAGCTCCTGCCGTGAGCGCCCCCATCGTCAAACACAGTAACCAATAGCGAGTTTGCATGGGTGTCCCTTCGTTATTAGTTTGAACTGTCGCGAATCGCCTTGAACATCGCCAGCATGTTCTCCGTAGGCGTTGTGGCTTGCACATTGTGCACCGCATCGAAAACAAAACCGCCGTCCGCACCGAAAATATCGATCCGCTCGCGGCACTCGCGGTAGACCTCATCGGGCGTGCCGAACTGCAAGGTCTGCTGCGTGTTCGCTCCGCCGCCCCAGAAGGTGAGCTGTTTGCCGAACTCTTTTTTCAGCATCCGCGCATCCATGCCGACCGCCGAACACTGCACCGGGTTCAGAATATCGAACCCCGCCTCGATAAACTCGGGAATCAGTTCCGCCACCGCCCCGCAGGAGTGAATGAACGTTTTCCAGTTCGACTGCGCGTGCACGAGGTCATTCACCCGTTTGTGATAGGGCTTGAAAAGCTCGCGGTAAGCTTCGCTGCCGATGAACAGTCCCCGCTGCGTGCCGAAATCCGTACCAGTCAGAAAAACAGCCTGCACCCGGTCGCCCAAGACTCCGATCAGCGTTTCCAGATTCTTCAGACCGATCTCGCACTGCTTTTCGAAAACGGCAAGGACGTAATCTTTTCTTATCACAGTCGAAACATACCACTCCTCAATGTCGCGTATGCCTTTCGGATGCTTCACCCAGGGCACCGGCACCAGGGCGATGTCGCCGAAGGCCGTGCCTGGCATGGTGAGCGTCACGCCGGCAGAGCCCAACGCGTCAAGCTCCGCGGCACGCCGCCGGTACCATGCGATGTCCTCTTCGCTGAACAGGCCGAACTCTTCAAGGTTGTCGGCTGGATTGAGTCGGTCTTCATCGATCAGCGGCTGCCGGACAAGCGTGTCGAAAAAATAGTAGCCTTTGGGCATGCGTCCGCTCGGAGGTGCCGCCATGTCGCCTTCGGGATATATCAGGATGTCGCCGTTGTCGTC
>CAYSXF010000570.1:0-4022 GCA_964434815.1 uncultured Lentisphaeraceae bacterium | reverse complement strand
AGATTTCTGCCTGTCTCGTGGGCTCGGAGATGTGTATAAGAGACAGCATCTATCTGAACGGCACCGAGATCCTGCGCGAAAACATGCCGGCGGGTAACGTTGTCTACGCCACCTGGTCCGCCTCCACGGTCGGTTCGCCCGACCAGAACACCTACTTCGCCCGCTCGACCAACGCCGTCGGACTCCTGCGCTCCGGCACTAACGTGCTGGCCGTCGAACTGCACCAGTGCAACGCGACCAGCTCCGATCTCTATTTCGACCTTTCCCTGACGACGGTCGTCGACCCCGCATTATCCACCGCCTATCGCGCCGATGTCACAGTCACGAATGCTCTCACGGTTCTCGCACGCGCTTACGATGGCACAGATTGGAGTGCCCTCTCGGCGGCCTCACTCTCCGCCTACCGTCCGCCGGTCGACTACTCGTCCTTGCGTGTCACCGAGCTGATGTATGCCCCGCCGTCCCCCGCCGCGGGCAGCCCCTTCGTCAACGACGACTTCGCCTGGCTCGAGCTGCGCAACACGGGAGCGGCCTCGCTCAATCTGGAGGGCGTCCGTTTCGCCACCGGCATCGACCACACGTTCGCGCCCTTCACGCTGCCCGCTGGCGCGCGCCTGGTGCTCGTCAAAAATCCGGCAGCCTTCGCCACGCTCTACTCGACCAACTCCATCAACCTGACGGCATGGTCGAGCGGCAACCTTGCCCGCAAAGGCGAGACGCTCTCGCTCGTAAGCCCCGCCGGCACCAACATCCTGACCTTCACCTATTCCAACGCCTGGTATCCCTCGACATACGATAAGGGCCTTTCCCTTGTCGCCGTGGATCTCGCAGCAGCGGAACCGCTTTGGAGCACCGCCGCAAATTGGCGCCCCAGCCACACCGCCTACGGCTCGCCCGGACAACCGGACGCGCCACGCTTTACCGCAGCAGCCTTTGGCGGTTCCCGCTTCATGACACTTTCAACAGAAGGCCTCGATGGCACCATTGAAGTGTGGTCCTCGAATGATCTCGTGACCTGGACGCTCTGTCCCAGCCCGGTTTGGGTGCGCCAAGGCGACGCGCTCTCCATCGATCTTCAGAATCCGCAGCTACCCTCCGCGTCCCGTGCCTTTTTCCAGCTCCGTATCCGCGACTGATCTGCGCCGCGGCGGTGACCCGCTCAACGCGTTCAGCCGCGCGCATGAGTGACTTCGCGGTTGACTCGCCCTCATTTATCTGAACTGAAAGGACCGTCTCACATGCACCTATGCACATCGTTTCTTATGCCGACCCTCCGTACCGTTCGTGTTGGAGCATCCGCTTTCCTCATCGCCCTCAACGGGCTCTGTGTAACCCCCGCATCCCCTGTGCCTCCTCAGCATGCCGGACCGCCCCTGCTGCCGCAACACTCGGTCACGAATCGCGCGTTCACGGGCATCCCGAGCATGGCGGTCTCCGCCGGCGGGAGGCTCTGGGCCACCTGGTACGCGGGCGTCACGCCAGGCGAGGATCTCAACAACTATGTGGTTCTCAGCACCAGCGGCGACAACGGCAAGACCTGGAAAGAGGTGCTGACGGTCGACCCTGACGCAGGCGGACCCCGGCGCGCCTTCGATCCCGAGCTGTGGCTCGCTCCCGACGGGAAACTGCGCTGGTTCTGGGCCGACCGGGTCGGCGGCGACGTCACAACCGACGGCCTGTGGATGATCGAGCTCGCTGACCCCGACTCCGGGACGCCGAAGTGGGCGCCGCCTGTGTGCGTCGCGCACGGTGTGATGATGTGCAAGCCGATCGCCCTCGCCAACGGCGAGTGGGCGCTGCCCCTTTGCACCTGGTATTCGGAGCAAAGCTCGAAGATGGTCGTCTCGCCCGACAGGGGCAAGACCTGGACCACCCGCGGCGGCGCAACGATTCCGAAAGAGGACCGCACGTTCGACGAGCACATGTTCGTCGAGCGCAAGGATCATTCGGTCTGGCTCTTGTCGCGCACGAAATACGGCATCGCCGAGAGCGTTTCGACCGACGGCGGCAAATCCTGGCCCGACATGAAACCGTCAGCCATATCTCACCCCAGCGCGCGCTTCTTCGTCACGCGCCTCGCCTCTGGCAATCTGCTGCTGGTCAAGCACGGCCCCATCGGCGAAAAAACAGGGCGCGCGCTTCTGACCGCTTTTGTCTCCACCGACGACGGCAAGACGTGGGGCGGCGGACTCCTTCTCGACGCGCGCGCCGGCGTCTCCTATCCCGACGGCCAGCAGACCGCCGACGGACTCATCCGCGTCATCTACGATTTCGACCGGACCGGCGCTCGCAACATTCTGCTGGCCACCTTCCGCGAGGAAGACGCGGCAGCCGGCAAACCTGTCAGCAGCGCCGTGCGCCTGCGTCAACTCGTCAGCGCGGGCTCGGGCGGACAGGAAAAAAGAAAAGCTGACGTGAACGCCAACTCAGACGGCGCTCCGCTCTTGAAGGCACCCGCTGGCGCACTGTCGGCGCAAGGCGCTCAGCCGGTCCCACTGACCGTCGGCGCCAAACTCTTCACCGACCGTACCTATGCCTGCGCCGAAGTGCCGGCCTCCCTCGCCGGCATGAGTTTCCTTCCCGTTGCCTTGGACGGGCAAAAAGAACTGCGGTGCACCCGCGCGGGCTCGGTGTACTTTCTCACCCCCGAACCGGCCCGTAACAAGGACAGCGTGTCACAAGCCTTGACCGCGCAAGGCTTCACGAAAGTCCTCCTGCCCGAAGTCCGTCTCTTCGACCCCGCTAACACGCATAACTTCTGCACCCTGTATCAGAAAGTGTGCGCCGAGGGCGCGCCCATTTCCTTCGGCAAATGGGCCGTGCCCCTTTTCTTTCAATAGCCGTGAAGCCGTGAAAGCCTGTCCCATTGGGCTATTGACACGTATCCAGGGTCTTTGCTATAAAACCAGTATACGGGTTTTACTTTCTGTTCTGTTTATATCTTCTTTGTTACCCTGAAATCCATTCAAAAAAAACTGGAGTGCCGCATGAAACACATCCTCCGTTACCTCGGCAAAAACGTTGCCTGTATCGAACCCCGCG
This sequence comes from uncultured Lentisphaeraceae bacterium, assembly GCA_964434815.1. Classification (GTDB taxonomy): domain Bacteria; phylum Verrucomicrobiota; class Kiritimatiellia; order RFP12; family UBA1067; genus CAYSXF01. The sequence goes on along the minus strand of CAYSXF010000570.1, from coordinate 980 downwards.
ACAGGGCGCTGCGCGCACTTATTCTGGCTCTTGCCCTTTTCCTTCCTGCCAGCCTGCAAGCAGCGGATCACGCCCTCACGTTTACGAACAACACCCATTATGTCTCGACAACAGGCAGAGTCAGTTCGCTGTCGTTCACGATCGAGGCTTGGGTCAGGCCGACCACCTTCATCGGCGAAAATCAAGTGGCCTCGCAATACGATGGCAGCAGCGGCCGCATGATCGTCGCGCTCCGCAGCAATAAGGCCAGCTTTTTCATCGGAGGCACCTGGCTGGACGGCAGCGCCGGCATTCCCCTTAACGCGTGGACGCATATCGCGGTCACGCGTTCCGGCAGCACGGCGAACATCTACACCAACGGCGTGCTCGACCTGACTAGCTCCTCGTTTCCAACCAACGCTCTCGCGCCGGTTGGCATCATGATCGGCGGCATCTCGAGTTTTAACAACGGGTTCAGGGGCCAGATCGCGGAAGTCCGAGCCTGGAGCCTCGTGCGGACGCAGGCACAGATCCAAGCCGGCAAGGGCAGCCGCCTCATCGGCAACGAAGCGGGCCTTGCCGGCTACTGGCGTCTGGATGAGGGCATGGGCCCGCTCGTATTCGACCATGCCGCCAACGCGAACGGCACCATCACGGGTGCCACCTGGGCCAACGGCCTCGGCCTGCCCGTCTCTTCAACCGACTCCACCGGTTTTTGGAAATCATCCTCTGGCGGCAGCTGGTCCGATACGGCCAAATGGGACAACGCGACTGTCGTCAACGGCGTCGGAGGCTATGCCTTTTTCACCAACAACCCGCCCTCCGCCATCTCGATCGCTAACGACCTCGGTTCGCTCCAGGCCGGCCGCTTCATCCTGTCCGCGTCGTCGGGCTACACCTTCACGGGGAACGGGCTCACCCTGACCAATCAGTATGTCCCGGCCCTGTTTATTGCCACGAACGGCACACACGTTTTTAATCTGCCGGTGACGACCACGGCG
>CAYSXF010000569.1:0-4026 GCA_964434815.1 uncultured Lentisphaeraceae bacterium | reverse complement strand
CCTTCGCGCACGAGTCGGGCATCCACCAGCACGGCGTGCTGGCCAACCCGCTGACCTACGAGATCATGACGCCCGAGTCGATCGGCCTGCCGCGCAACAAGATGGTCTTGGGCAAGCACTCGGGCCGCCACGCCTTCGAGAGCCGGCTGCAGGAGCTGGGCTTCCACATCGAGGCCTCGCGCGTCACCGAGCTGTTCGCCAAGTTCAAAGATTTGGCCGACCGCAAGAAGGTGGTGGGCGACGCCGACATCGAGGCGCTGGCGCACAACGTGCAGACCATGGTCGTCGAGCACGTGAAGCTCGACCGCTTCAACGTCACGGCCAGCAACGCGATCACGCCGGTGAGCACGATCCGCCTGAACCGCGACGGCAAGCTGGTCGAGCAGGTCGCCGCGAGCGACGGGCCGATCAACGCGTCGTTCAAGGCGATCAGCCAGATCCTCGGCGTGAAGGTGAATCTGGAGACCTTCCAGTTGACCGCCATCACGGGCGGCGCGGACGCGCAGTGCGAGGCCACGGTGCGCGTGAGCGACGGCGCGCACGTGTATCACGGCCGCGGGATCTCGACAGATGTGATCGAGGCCAGCATCCTGGCCTACCTCCAGGCGCTGAACGTGTTGCTGGACGAGGCTGGGCAGAAAAAATCGCCTGAGGCGTAAAGGCCCCGAGCGAGGCGGCACGTGGTCGCACGCGTAAGCAGGGGGGCGGCCCTCTGCTTACGCTATTACCGACTGCAGAGCACCGGCGACGCATGTTGTGTCCAGGCACAGGTTTTGTGTAAGATAGAGGCATGATGATGAGCACTCAAGTGGGACTTTGTCTGCTGGCAGGTATGCTGTGCGTGGCGGCGCAGAGGACCCGCGCTGGCGAGGAGACCGCCGCTGCTGTCGAGGACGTGAAGGCGGCGGTCGATCTGTTTGTCAACGCACGGACCGCCGGGAGCATCGACGACTTCGTTGTGGCTGTCGCTAAAGTGCGTGCGCTGGCCGACGCGGATCAGCCGTTCTTCCGCTTTCTGTTGGCTGTGTATGCGACGCAAGATCCGCTGTGCAAGCTGCCCGAGAAGACGCGCGAGAAGTACCTTGCCGAGGGTCGCCCGCTGATGGCGCGGTACGCGGAGGACGGCAACGCGCTGGCGCAGTATCTGGTCGGGATGGACTGCCAAGTGAACCTCAAGACGCCTGCGGAGGCGCGCAAGTGGTTCGAGAGGTCAGCGGAGCAGGGGTATGCGCTGGCGCAGAACACGTTGGGGATGATGTACTATCAGGGTCAGGGCGTGGCCAAGGATTACGATAAGGCGAGTGACTATTACCGGCTGGCCGCCCTGCAGGGCAATCTGAACGGAGAATACAATCTGGGCACGATGTACTACTTAGGACACGGTGTGCCTCAGGACGACGAGATGGCGTTCCGGCTCTACACGCGGGCGTCGGAGAAGGGCAACTCCAACGCCATGAATAATCTCGGCTGGCTCTACCAGCAGGGCCGCGGCGTCGCGAAGGATATGGAGAAGGCCGCGGTGTGGTATCGGAAAGCCGCCGAAACTGGCAATGCCGACGGGCAGTTCAATTACGGGTTCTCGTGCGCGCATGGCGCGGGTGTGCCGCAGAGCTACCGCGAGGCCGCGAAGTGGTACTGGCGCGCGGCGGACCAGGGTCACATCGAAGCGCAAGTGAACATGGGCATTTTGTACCGCGACGGGCTGGGGATCAAGCAGGACGACCTGAAGGCGATGGAGTTCTTCGCAAAGGCGGCGGAGCAGAAGCACGCGATGGCGCAGTTCTTCGTCGGGCAGATGTATGAGCAGGGACGAGGCGTTCCCTGTGATGACGAGCGGGCTTTCCGCTGGTATCAGAAGGCGGCCGAGAATGGGAATCCGCGCGGGGTCAATGCGCTGGGCACCTTTTATTATCGCGGAAAGGTGGTGCCGAAGGACTATGCCCAAGCAGAGGCGCACTATCGGCGCGCCGCGCTGCAGGGCCTGCCCGCCGCGCAGAATAATCTGGGCATGCTTTATCTGCGGGGAGAAGGTGTCGAGCAAAACCATGAGCGTGCGGCCGAGTGGTTCGTCAAGGCATTGAAGCAGGGGAACGCCGACGCCGCCTACAACCTGGCTCTGCTGCACGAGTACGGCAAGGGGGTCGAGGCGAGCCACGTCATGGCCGTGGACCTGTGCAAGCAGGCCGCGCTGCAAGGGCACGTCGGTGCGGCAGAGTGGCTAATCAGTAACGGGTACTCGGAGTGGCTGAAGGACGTGACGAAAAAGGACGAAAAAGGGCAAAAGGAGAATTCGAAATGAAGCATCTTAAAGGGCTGATCGCCGCACCGTTCACACCGTTCCGAAAGAATGGCGGGCTTAATCTGCCGATGGTCGAGAAACTGGCGGCTTCGCTTGTGGCCAACAAGGTGAGCGGCGCGTTTGTGTGCGGCACCACGGGCGAGGGCGTGTCCATGACGACGGCTGAGCGCATGAAGGTGGCCGCGCGGTGGCAGGCGTGCGCCGGAACGAAGCTGCGGGTCATCGTTCACGTCGGGCACACGTCGCTCGGCGACAGCCGCGCCTTGGCCGCTCACGCCCAGAAGATCGGCGCGGCGGCGGTGGGCTGCATGGCTCCGTTCTGTTTCAAGCCGTCGAAGGCGGACGATCTGGTCGCCTTCTGCGCGGAGGTCGCTGCGGCGGCACCCGACCTGCCTTTCTATTATTACCACATCCCGTGCGTCACTGGAGTGACGATTCCTGCGTTCGACTTCTTGCGGGCCGCGGCTGACCGGATCCCGAATCTGGCGGGCATTAAGTTCACGCACGAGAACCTGATGGACTTCGCCGCCTGCGTGCGCTGGGAGGGCGGACGGTTCGACGCTCTTTTCGGCCGCGACGAAATGATGCTCTCCGGACTTGCCGTGGGCGCTGTCGGCGCGATCGGAAGCACCTTCAATTATGCGGCGCCGGTGTATCACCGCATCATCGCGGCGTTCAATCGCGGCGATTTGGAGGCTGCCCGCGAGGAGCAGGCCCGCGCGAATGCGATGATCGCCGTGCTGATCCGTTATGGGGGAATGCCTCCGGCGGGTAAGGGCTTCATGAAGGCCGTCGGCCTGGACTGCGGCACAGCCCGACTGCCGCTGCGGCCGCTGACGGCTGCGCAGGCCGAGGAGCTGCGGGCCGAGGCCGAGAGCATCGGGTTCTTCGATTTCGCGAGCCGATGCTAATAGTCTTAACAGCCGCAAACCCCGTTTTTTGACAGGATTTCAGGATTTACATGATTGAATTCAACGGCTAACAATCATGCGAATCATGGATATTCGTATCCGAATCGGCGAAGCAAATCATGTCCGATGTTTTAGTGTTTACGGTGTGCTAGTCGGGCGGTTGCGCAACGGGAGGCTTTCCAACAGTGAAACAGAATGCCCAATACGTCTTCCGCGCATGGTTGGCCGTTGCGCTGCTGTTTCCCGTCGCGCTGCTGAACTACCTCGACCGCCAGATATTTTCAACAATGAAGATGTCGATGATGGCGGATTTGCCCAGCATTGGAACGAACGAAAAGTTCGGGGCGTTGATGGGCGTATTTCTCGTCGTCTACGGCCTGTTCAGCCCGATCGGCGGCTATCTGGCGGACCGCTTCAACCGCAGATGGACGGTGATTGTCTCGCTGGGGGTCTGGTCGCTGGTCACCTGGCTGACAGGACACGCGCAGGATTACGGACAGATGTGGTGGGCGCGCGCCGCGATGGGGGTGAGCGAGGCCTGCTACATTCCCGCCGCGCTGGCGCTCATCGCCGATTACCACATCGGCCCCACGCGCTCGCGTGCGGTGGGTATCCATCAGGCGGGGATATACGCGGGCATGGCGCTGGGCGGGCTGGGCGGCTTCATTGCGGATTCCGCCTACGGCTGGCGCGCGGCGTTCAATGGGTTCGGCTTGGCGGGCGTGTTGTATGCGGTCGTATTAATTGCGTTTTTGCGCAATCCTACGAAGCCGGAGGACTCAGAGGGTTGTGTCTCCCAATCGTTAAGCCCTTGGG
>CAYSXF010000568.1:0-4037 GCA_964434815.1 uncultured Lentisphaeraceae bacterium | reverse complement strand
GGTCGGCTCATTCGAAGGCGACGAGGTTTTTCTCGCGCAGGCTGACGTAGCCGGGGGTGGAGGGCGAGGGCTTGCCGACGATCAGGTGGTCCACCACACGGATGCCGAGGATGCGCGCGGCTTCGATCAGGCGGCGCGTGATGTCGATGTCTTCTTTCGACGGCGTGGGGTCGCCGGAGGGGTGGTTGTGCGCGAGGATCACGGAGGCGGCGCCGTATCGCACGGCTTTGGAGAAGACCTCGCGCGGATGCACGGGGCTGGTGTCGAGCAGGCCGCGCGTGGTCTCGACGGGCTGGCCGATGAGTTTGTTCTTGATGTCGAGCAGCAGGGCCCAGAAGATCTCCTGCTGCAAGCTGCGGGCGAGCGGGCTGAGGATGCGGTAGACGCTCTCGGGCTCTCGGATGGGCGGATCGTCTTGGCGGGGACGCTGCTGGAGCTGGACGGCGCGGCGGCCGATCTCTAGCGCGGCGGCGAGTTCCATGCACTTGACTTTGCCTAGGCCCTTGATCTTCAGGCCGCGCAGCTCCTCGAAGTCGGCTTTGGCGAGCTCGGCGAGGCCGCCCGTGTGGCGGCGCAGCAGTTCGCGTGCGAGTTCGGTGACGTTCTTGCCCCGCATGCCTGAGCGCAGCAGAATCGCGAGCAGGATTTCGTCAGGCACGTTCTCCGCGCCGCGACGCTGGAACTCCTCGCGCGGCTGCATGGCGAGCGGCAGCTCTTTGACGGTCAGGGGCGCGTCGGGATAGACGGCGCGGTCAGGGGGATAGGATGGGTGTGGGTCCATGCTGCCTCCAAGTTTCGAGCACGCGCCCGGCGATATGCGCGGGCGGGTCGTTCTCGTCGATCTCCAGCCAGACCGCCTGCGCCTGATGGCGGAACCAGGTCTCCTGTCGCTTGGCCAACTGGCGCGTGCGGATCACGATCTTCTCGAATGCGGCTTGTTCAGAAAGCTCGCCGTCGAGCAAGGCGCAGACTTCGGCATAGCCGATGGCCTGCAGAGCCGTGGCAGACCAGACGGGGCAGGTCTGCCGCAGGGCGCGCACTTCGTCGGCGAGCCCTTGCCGGAACATGGCTGCGACGCGGCGCTCGATGCGCGCGTGGAGCTGTTTGCGCGGAAGATGAAGGACGGTGATGGGGGCTGCGGGGGTATCGCGCTTCCACTGTTGCGGAAGGCGGACGTGCGCGTCGAGGTGCTCGAGCGCGCGGATGAGGCGGCGCGGGTTCGAAGGATCGGCGAGGGACGCCAGCGCGTCAGGGGCGCGCGCGGCGAGCGCGCGCTGGAGGGCGGCAAGCCCTTCGCGGTCGAAGAGCGCCTGCCAGCGGGCGCGGCTGGCGGGGTCGGAAGCTTCGCTGTCGAAACCGGCGGTGAGGGCTTTGATGTAGAGGCCGGTTCCGCCCGCAACGATGAGGCCGCAGGCGGGTAGGGCCGCCTCCCTGAGTGGCTCGCGAGGACGCTCGCCCTCCATCGCCGATGAAGTCTGTGTCGAACGCAAGGCGCGTTCGGCGTCGGCGAGCCACAGCCCCGTGCTGAACGTATCGGCGGGAGTGACGAGGTCGATGCCGAAATAGGGGACGCTGCCGCGTTCAGCGGGTGTGGGTTTGGCGGTGCCGATGTCCATGCCGCGGTAGACCAGCATGGCGTCAGCCGAAAGAATCGCGCAACCGAGCCGCTCCGCCAGCAGTTGGGCAACGGCAGTTTTACCGGTGGCGGTTGCACCGGCGAGGATCCAGGCGAGGTGCATGGGCAGTTAGAAGTTAGAGGTTAGGAGTTGAGGGTTAGGAGAGGAGGGCGGGACAAGGAAGCGGAAGTTGAAGGTGAGTGAGGCACTCTCTTACAACTCCTAACTCCTAACTCCTAACTCCTCCTTTTTTCTATCGTGATACCACTGGGTGACGATGAAAAGGAAGACTCCGCAGCAGATTGACGCGTCGGCGACATTGAAGGACGGGAAGTGCGACTGCCCCCAATGGAAGTCCAGAAAATCGATCACATGGTTCAGCCGGATACGGTCGATGAGATTGCCGATCACGCCGCCGAAGAGGAGGGACATCGTCAGCGAACTGCCCCACAGAGGCTCGAAAAGCTGACGGCGTTTCCAAATCAGGAACCCCAAGGTGACGAAGGAAAAAGCGATCAGAAAAAACTGGCGGCCCGCCAGCATGCCCCACGCGGCGCCTTGGTTCTCGACATAGCTCAGATTGAAGAACCCGGGCAAAACAACGCGCGAAGCCACCGGCTTCAAGTGTGTCACGACCGCGTGTTTGGTGAGCTGGTCTAGCAGAACGATCAAGGCCGCAAGCGCAGGGACTCGCATGGGTTCCCTCTTATCTGCGTCCGCCGGGACGGTGCGGGCGCTCCATCTCGGACTGGCACTTGATGCAGTTCTTGGCGAAAGGCAGCACGGAGAGGCGCGGCTTGTTGATCAGTTCGCCGCAGTTTTCGCAGACGCCGTAGGTGCCTTTTTCGATGGCGCGCAGCGATTCATCAATGTTGGTGACGATCTGCTGTTGGCTGCTGACCTGCTCGAGAGTCTGGAGGCGCATGAAAGCGTCGGTGCCGTCTTCTTCGGGGTTGATCTCGTCGTTACGCTGCAAGGCGGCGCTGCGCATGGAGCCGGATTGCCCGGTGATGCGGTCGCGCATGGTGAGGAGATCGTTTTTGAACTGGTCGAGATCGGCTTTGAGCAGGCGTGGCTTCTTGGGTTCAGCGGCGGGCGCCGTTTTCACCTCCGGTTTGGATGCGGGCTGAGGTGTCGGCTTGTGCGCAACTTTTTGCGCGGGTACGGGTACAGTCTTCACGGGTTTCTTATTCAAATCCTTTTTCGGTGGCGCGACAGGCTTAGCAGCCGGTTTGACACTCTTCGGCTTCGCGGCGGGCGTTGGCTTCTTGGGCGCGGCCTTGCTGGAGGAGCGGACAGGCAGGGACGACGTTTTCTTGGAAGGCTTCGTCTTAGCGGCTGAAACCTTCTTCGACGATGGTCTGGCAACCGCTTTGGCAGGGGCCTTTGTTACGGGTTTCTTGGGGCTCTTCGCAGAGGCCGCTTTGCTTGTTTTTGCTGTTGCCATGTTGTCTCACCTTTCCTCACGGCCGATACCGTGCCTTTTTTCTGGGCGCTAGTTTACACGTTTGCACAATAAAAACAAGACGCAAAGGGCGCTTATGCGCTTTCTCCGGGTTGGGCCGTGATCCAGGCGCGGATGTTTTCATCCAGCGGAAGGACCGTTTCGACAAGTGCGGCTTCTTCGCCCCCGTGGGCAGGAATCATGACCGGATCACCGGCAGCCTTGTTCTCAAGGCAAAGCGCCAAGCGGGTCTTGTTGGAGATGATGTTCAGTTGCCCGTCGCTGTCCCATTCGCCGAGAATGGTGTAGGTGCGGCGGGTGCCGTCGGCCATGAGAAGAACCACCGTTGTGCCTGGGCCGGCCTTGTCGCGAGAGGCATCGCTGAAGTCGGTGCCCTTGACCTGCTTGAGTTCGAGCTGCATCTCGGACTGGCGCTGCAGGAGCTGGCGCTGGAAATCTTTGGCGGCCTGATATTCGAAATTCTCTCGGAGGTCACCGTAGCTGCGCGCGGTCGCGATGTCGTGGCTGTTCTTCGGCAGATCCACTTCGATCAGCTTCTTGTATTGGAGCTGATGCTCGGTGAGCGAGCGCCACGAGGTCCAGCGCACCGCTTCCGCCGCCGGAGCCGCCAGCGATTTTTTGCGCTCGGCTAGGGCGGGGTCGAGCTTCAGCATGCGCCCGATGAGCGAGCGGTGCGTGGAAGGGTCCCAGGCGGTGGAAGCCTGGATGCGGTCGAAGAGAAGCTGGCGCTGGGGCTCGTTGAGTTCCTCGAAAACGCCGTCGAGCCACTTGGCCTGCTCGAATAGCAGCTTCAGGTTGTTCTGCATGCGCAGCGCCTCGCCGTTCAGCCTGCTCTCGACGAGCACGATGGCGTGGTTCACCAGGTCGATCAGAGGGGGAAGCCGCCACACGATGTCTTTGCGGAAGCGGAAGATCCAGTTGACCAGCGTGGGCGGGGCTTTGGGGCGGGAGAGCAG
>CAYSXF010000567.1:0-4041 GCA_964434815.1 uncultured Lentisphaeraceae bacterium | reverse complement strand
TACGCGAACAGCGGATGGACTTTCCTCAGATGGGAGGACGGTTCGCAGGCTGCTTCCCGCACAGTGAGCTTTGATGCAGCGGCTGCCGGGGCGCAAAACGGGGTGATGCTTTGCACGGCGCATTTCGCGAAGACGTCGTCTATCACGCTGCCGGTTCTCGCTAATCCCGGGCCGCAAAGCGCGATGATCGGGGTAGCTTTCCGCCTTCCGCTGACGTTCACGTCTGATTGCTTGCCGAGGATCAGCGTGAGCGGTTTGCCTGCGGGACTCGCGTTCGATGCGAAAACGTTGAGCGTTGGGGGAGTCCCGACTCGAACCGGCGTGTTCAATATTGCCGTCACGGCATCGAATCCGAAGGGATCATCTGTGCCTCAGATATTCACGCTGAACGTCGAGCCGCTTCCCGCGTGGGCCCAAGGCATGTTCACCGGCTATGCTGAAACGGATGAACTGGGTTCGGGCAACGCCTCCATGAGCGTCACGCCAGTGGGGGGCGTGACTGGCAAACTCATGCTGAGAGGCACTAATTTCAGTTTCAGCGCAAAGTCCTACGCATCGCGCGATGAGAGCGGTGCGCTCCTGCTAGTCACCACAGCCAAGGTTGACCGGGTGTCTTTGCCTCTGATTCTCGGGCTGAATGTGCCAGACACGGTTGATCCCGACGGGATCGCACCTGCAGCACTGAGCAAAGCCGAAGGTCAGCTCGGCGATTCGGGATGGGCCACCCTGTATCGCAACGTCTGGAAAGAGACTGGGATGACAGCCGTGGCAACCAATTTCACCGGTTATTACACAGCAGCGTTGTCTGGTTCCCCTGACTGCGGCAGCGGCTACCTGACGTTCACGGTGGACAAGACCGGAAATGTGAAAACAGCAGGCAGGCTGGCAGACGGCATGACCGTTTCGCTGAGCGGCTCTCTGGTCATGGATACGGACGGCCGCGTGTTCGCTGTGCTGTACGCGTCTCCGGCTGCATACAAGGGCGGCGGCCTGTTCGGACTTGCCGAGTTTGTGAAAGGCGACGCTGGTGTGCGGATGAACGTCAGGTTTTTGGGGGATATGGAGCTGAGTTGGGTCAGCTTCAATCCGCAGGCGACGCTGGACTACGGCGCTGGGTTCGAACGCTACCTTGACCTGACAGGCGGCTGGTACGGCACGGTGGGAAACCTGTACGAATACTATCGCGGCAAGACTCTGACAGTCGGCACGGACGAAGCCGATTCAGTGCCAGAACTGCAAGTCGGCGCGAACCGTTATCAAGCGGTTTGCTGGAGTCCGGACTGGGTCGAGTTGGGTGCTGTGACCAACCGGCTCGGCGTGATGACCGGTCTTTCTGCTCCGAAGGCGGAAGTTCCTGTGAATCTCGGAGACGGCTCATACGAGTATCCGAGCGGAATTAACACCGTGGGGCTGACCATCTCGTTAACGCGGGCGACGGGCATTTTCAAAGGGTCGTTCAAAGTGTGGTTTGACTACGCGGCGAAACACACCCAGAGAAGCGTCGCGTATGAGGGCGTGCTGACACCGGAACGCCAGGACAAAGAAGACGGAGTTGAAGGGCGCGGTTTCTTCCTGTGGGCTGACAAGGGCCAGTACACGACGCACCAGAATCAGATTGTGCCCTACACGTTCAACTGGTCTTACGGTCTGCTGCTGTTGTCTCAGCCGCAGCCGTAAGAAGGTCGGAGCATAAATACCAGCTCCTACCTTTTTTGTGCTGAGCTGCAGGGCATATGACGTTCTGCTTGTTCCTCTCATGCGTTTGTGTAAGAATCGGGCCGTTCGTTATTCTGAAAGGGTGAGACATGCGAATCCTGTTTTCAATGATCGTAGGCGTTGTGGTGTTGGCCGTCCGCTGCTTTGCGCTGACGCCGGATGCGCTGATGTGCGAATTGCTGGCTAAGCCGGGGCTGGTGCCTGTGACCGATGCCACTCCGAAATTCTCATGGGGGTTTAAAGACGGGTTGCCGGGAGACTTCCAGACGGCTTATCAGGTACAAGCCGCCACAACAACGGAGCCGTTCAAAACAGACGCTTCCGACTTATGGGATTCGGGCAAAGTGGTTTCCGATAAATCGCTCTATGTGACTTATGCCGGAAAACCGCTGTGCGCCGGCGCTACGGTCTGCTGGCGGGTGCGTGTGTGGGATCGCGAAGGGCGGGCGGGGATGTGGTCGCAGGCGTGCTCCTTCGCGCTGGCGGAGAAACTGGGGCAAGACACAGCCCTGCGGTATCCGCTGCTGCAGAATCAGGTGAATCCCATCCGAGTCGTAACGAATGGGCAGGGACGGGTGTTTGTCGATTTCGGAAAGGCGGCCTTCGGCTGGCTTGAACTGATGCCGCCTTGGGGCGCCGCGCGGGGAGCGTTCCTTTTGCACCTCGGCGAAAAAGCTATAGGTGACAGCGTCGACACTAATCCGGGCGGATCGATCCGCTACGCGAAAGTGTACGGCGCGCTGACCAAGCCGGGCGTTTACCGCGTTCCGCTGATGGCAGACGCCCGCAACACCAGCGGGACTGCCATACTTCTGCCGAAAGAGCTGGGTGTCGTGATGCCGTTCCGGTATGTCGAAGTGGAAGAGTGTCCATATCCGGTGACCGCCAGCACCATCCGGCAGATTGCCGTGAACTACCCGTTCGACGAGTCGAACTCGGCGTTCGCGTGCAGCGACGAGAACCTTGTGCGGGTTTTCGAGTTCTGCAAATACAGCATCAAGGCGACCTCCTTTGCGGGCGTGTATGTGGACGGCGACCGCGAGCGGACACCCTACGAGGCTGACGCTTACCTCAATCAGCTCAGCCACTACTGCACCGACCGCGAGTTCACGCTGGCGCGCTATAGCCACGAGTATCTGATGCAGCATCCGACTTGGCCGACCGAGTGGAAACAGCACTCGGTGATGATGGCGTGGACAGACTGGATGTACACGGGCAACACCGAGTCGCTTGGTCGTTGCTACGACACACTGAAGAAGCGGAAGCTGCTGGCCTTCTGCGCACGCGAGAAGGACGGCCTTCTCGTCACAGGCGGGCCCGACGCGCCCATGGCGAGCGGCTTGCGGGACATCACGGACTGGCCCGTGGGCGAGCGTGACGGGTTCGATTTCAAGCCGGTCAACGCCGTGGTCAACGCCTTCTATTGCCTGAACTTGCGGCAGATGGCGGACATCGCCGACGCGCTAGGCAACAGCGCGGATTCAGTCGAATTCCGGACGAAAGCGGAAGGTGCGGCGCGGGCGTTCAATGCGCTTTTTTATGATTCGGCGCGCGGCTGTTATGTGGACGGCGAGGGGGCGCTTCACGCATCGCTGCACGCGAATATGTTGCCGCTGGCGTTCGGACTGGTTCCCGAGCCGGAGCGTGCCCGCGTGGCCGCGTTCGTTCGGTCGCGCGGCATGGCGTGCAGCGTATACGGCGCGCAGTATCTTCTGGAGGCCCTGTTCAATGCCGGACTGGAGGACGAAGCGCTGACGCTGATGACGCGCGATGACACACGAAGCTGGATGAATATGCTGCGTGCAGGTTCGACCATCGCGATGGAGGCATGGGATATCCGGCTCAAGCCGAATCTGGATTGGAATCATGCGTGGGGTGCCGTTCCTGCGAACATTGTGCCGCGGTACGTGCTCGGCGTTCGCCCGCTCACGTCCGGATTCAAAACCATTCTGATCCGTCCGCAAGTGGGGGCGTTGCGCGAGGCGCGCGGTGTGGTTCCGACGGTGCGGGGCGCGGTTTCAGTCGGTGTGCGGCAGACTCCCGGCGACTCGTATTACTTGGATATTGAAATTCCGGTGAGCACGACCGCCCGCGTAGAGCTCCCGCTACCTCCGCCGGGCGCGACTCTGCTGCTCGACGGCAAGCATGCGGCGGCAGCAACGGAAAACGGTCGAGCAGTGCTGGACGGACTCGCTTCGGGACGTCACACACTGTCATGGCAGGTGAAGGGAAACGGAGCGTCATGCGGATCGAACAGCGGGGGCGGCGACCAGGGGACCCTGTCTCTTATACACATCTCCGAGCCCACGAGACAGGCAGAAATCT
>CAYSXF010000566.1:0-4042 GCA_964434815.1 uncultured Lentisphaeraceae bacterium | reverse complement strand
CCGAGATCTACACCTCTCTATTCGTCGGCAGCGTCAGAGGTGTATAAGAGACAGCGACTGCGATGGTCGAGCCGGGGGTGATCGGGTTGGCCGAGGCGTCGCGGACGCCGGTCACGGTCAGCGTCAGTGGAGTGCCCGACGGTTGAAGCGTGGTGACCAGGTCCACGGTGCGCTTGTCCGCACGCAGCGTCGCGCTGATGACCGCGACGCCGTTGTTGAGCGTGAAGCGGCTGGCGTCGACCGACGACACGTCGATCAGTTCCGAGAACGTGACGGAAACGAGCGAGCGAGCGAAGCCCGCCTGGGCGGAGACCAGCGTTGGCGCGACCATGTCCGTGTCAGCGAGCACCAGCACCTGGAGGGTGCGGACGGTGTAGGTCGCGGCGTTGGCCGCGGAGGTCCAGTCGGGACTGCCGGAAGGCTGGTTGCCGATGCCGATGTCGAGCGTGTTGGCGGTGTTGCCGTTGCCGCCCCAGTTGTTGAGGGCGAAAAGCGTCTTGCCGAGCGTGGTGTTGTGCACCTGCATGCAGCCGGTGTTGCCGGCAGTCGGACGGTCGCCGAAATCGAGCGTCGAGTTGCTTGCGCCGGACACGCCTGCGCTGTTGGTGGCATCGTAGCTCGATGGCCAGAACTCGAGGTTGCCGACGTAGTTCGAACCGGGTGTCACGCCCGCGACGTTGGAGTCGACTGTCAGCCCGGAGACCATTTTCTGCATGACCGCGCCGGAGAGCAGCGTCGGCAGGCCGAGCGCGGCCACGCTGTTGGTGAAGGCGTCCATCGAGGCCCACACGTACTGGAACGTGCCGTCCAGTTTGACCAGCTCCAGATAGTAGGCGACGCGGCGGAACGAGGGGCCGATCAGGGCGCTGTTGTCCGTTGTATAGGACACGAGATTGTCCTTGTAATCTGCGGCAGTGGGCAGGTCGAGCGAGTAGGCCAGGGTGTAAGCCGGGGACTCCGCGACATAGTTCAGGTAGCCTCGGGGCTTCGCGGCGATGAAGGAGACGGCGCTGTTCGCCGCGACGGCGAGAGGCGACGGTGACGAGAAGTCGAGCACATTGTTCACCGTGACGGTGTAGTTGGTGCCGCCCGCCTGCAGGCCGGTGTTGAGGGTCACCGTGCGCGAGTCCGCGCTGATCTGTGCGTTGGAGAAGGACAGGCCTCCGCTGAGCGCGTAGTTGGCGGCGTTCGTGGCGCTGAAGGGGTTGACCGGCTTGTTGTAGGTGATGGACACCTGACGGTTGTTTGTGCTGCCGACCGCGTAGACGAGGGTGGGCGCGCCCCACTCTCCCGACGGGCTGATAACATTGGTGATGGCCGGCGCCCAGGCGGCCGCCATTTTGACATAGCCGCCCGCGTTGGGGTGCAGGCCGTCCGACATGTCCGCCAGCTCGAGGTAGGCGTTCATGTCGAGGAAGGTCACGCGCCGGCCCAGCGCTGCCTGTGCGGCACACCTGCCGGGCACGAAGGGGTTGAAGTAGTTGGTGATGGCCGTGTAGTTGGAGCCTGTGCGCTTCATCAGCGAGGTGACGATGATGTGCGCGTTGGGCTTGGCGACCGCCATGCGGGTGATCAGCGCGTCCAACCGGTCGATAGCGTTCGTGAAGGTGGTGTCGCCGCCGGAGTCGTTGGTGCCGATGTGCAGCAGGATGACGTCCGGGTCGGCGATCGACGCGAACCAGCCGAGGATGTTCTCGTAGAGGCCGATGCTGGGGTCGGAGATTTTCCAGCCGCCGTGGCCCTCGTGGTAGATCTCGGGCAGGAGGTTGGTGGCGTTGCCGTTCTGCGTGCCGATGAAATTGACGGTGTAGCCCAGGTTGGTGAGCGCGACGTAAAGGGGATAGCGGTAGCCGCCCGGGATCGGCGAGCCGTAGGTGATCGAATCGCCCAGCGGCATGATGCGGATGGGCGGCGGCGGGGCGGCCGGGGCAGCGGACGCGGTGAGCACCAGCACCTGAAGAGAGCGCACCGTGTAGTTGCCGGCGTTCTGGGCGAAGGTCCAGTCTAAGCCGCCGTTGACTGGCGCGGGGCAGTTGCCGATGCCTACGCAGGCCGTGCCGCCGCTACCGCCCCAGTTGTTGAAGGCGAAGAGGGTCTGCGCCGCCGTGGTGTTGTGAACCTGCATGCAGCCGTAGGTTCCTGCTGTCGGACGGTCGCCGAAGTCGAAAAGCGAGGCGCTGGCGCCGGGTACGCTGGCGCTGTTGACCGCGTCGTAATTGGACGGCCAGAATTCGAGGTTGCCTGCGAAGCCCGTGCCGTTGGTGACGCCCGCGACGTTGGACTGCACGGTCAGGTTGGACACGGCTTTCTGAAAGATCACCCCGGAGGCAACGGTCGGCACGCCGAGCGCGGGCGCGCTGTTGGTGAAGGCGTCCATGGAGGCCCAAACGTATTGGAGATCGCCGGTCGCGCCCTGCAGCTCCATGTAATAGGCGACGCGGCGAAACGCAGTGCCGACCTGCGAGCTGTAGTCGTTCGTGTAGGCGACGGAGTTGGTCTTGTAATCTGCGCTGGTCGGGATGTCGAGCGAGTAAACCAGCGAATAGGCCGATGACTCAGAAATGTTGTTCAGGTAGCCGCGCGGCGTGACCCCGGTGAAGGCGGCTGTGCTGTTCGCGGCGATGGCGAGTGGAGTTGGGGTGGACAGGTCGGTCACGTTGTTGACGGTCACAACGTAATTCGAGCCTTTGCCCTGCGGGCTGGTGGCCAGGGTGACCGTGCGCAGGTCCGCGCTGAGCGTGGCGCCCGATATCGTGAGTCCGCCGCTGAGCGCGTAGTTGGCTTTGTTGGTGGCGCTGGCAGGGGCGACGGACTTGCTGAAGGTGAGGGCCACTTGCGTGCGGTTAGTGAACGCCGTTGCGCGGCAGATGCCGGGCGCGGCACAATCGCCGGTCGGCTGGATCACGTTGGTGACGGCCGTGAGCCAGTTGGTGGCCATTTTGTTGTAGCCGACCTGGTTGGGATGCAGTCCGTCGCCCATGTCGGTGAGCTCGAGGTAGGCGTGCATGTCAAGAAAAGTGACTCTCCTCCCAAGGGCCTGTTGCGCGGCAACCTTGCCTGGAATATAGGGGTTGAACAAATTCGTGATGGCCGCGTATCGGACCAAATCGCTGCGCTTCATCACCGATGTGACGATGATGTGCGCATAGGGCCGGTAGAGGGCCATTTTTGTGACAAGATCGTCCAGTCTGTCGACGCGGTTCGAGAAATCGGTAGCGCCTGAGTCGTTTGTTCCGATGTGCAGCAGGATCACGTCGGGATCGGCGATGGAGTCGAGCCAGCCGAGGATCCCGCCATCGAGCCCGCCGATCGTCCAGCCGCTGTGCCCTTCGTGGTCCGAATCTGGAAGGTTCGCATCCGGATTGGTGGTCTGCGTGCCCACGAAATCGACGTTGAAGTTGAGGTTGGTGAGCAAGCGATAGAGCGGGGTGCGGTAGCCGCCGGCGGCACCCACGCCGTAGGTGATTGAATCACCCAACGGCATGATTCGGATGGGTGGCGGAGTCGCCGCGGAAGCGACAGATGCCAGACAAAACGCGAGGCGCAAACAGCTCGTGAACCATAAGCTACGGGATTGCGACATGCAGCACACTCTTTCTTTTAAGTTTTCTGCACCGGTTATGCACGAAACACCACGAAACGATGGGTTCAGTTGCCTTCGAAAAGCGAGTTGGGGAGCATGCAAGAGGCGAACGCGTGACCCTCATAGAGTGAGGAGTGAATCACGTTCTTGCGCCCTTTCATGTACTTGAAGGCTTCGAGCCACTGGCCCAGCAGCTCGATCTGGATTTCGCCGCTGACTGGGTCCATGGCGGTGATGTGGAGGTCTCGCGGGCTATAGCGGATGCCGGTGCCGAGCGCTTTGGAGATGGCTTCCTTGGCGCACCAGAAGCGCAGCATGGCGGTCGGCGACTCGCCGGTCTTGGCGGCCAGCTCCAGCTCCTCGTGGGTGAAGACGCCGCGCGTGAAGTCCTCGCTCAGGTCACGTCCGATGGCTTCGATATCGATGCCGATGCGGGCGTTGACTGCGACGGCTGCCACA
>CAYSXF010000565.1:0-4048 GCA_964434815.1 uncultured Lentisphaeraceae bacterium | reverse complement strand
GGGTTACAGATACCACGGGGCGCGGCAAGGGCGGTTGATGAGGCGGTTGGCTTCCGCGTCTTTCGTGAAAGAGAGAGTTGCGGGATCGAAGGCGAGCTCGCGCTTCAGGTGATAGGAGATGGTGGCCGCGTGGCAGCAGACGTGGGAGAAGTGGAGCGAGGCGGGCGGTGCCGAGGTGGCCTTGCGAGATTTGACGCAGGCGATGAACTCGGCCGGGTGGGCGACGGGGCGCATCCAGTCCTCGGTCTGCACCTTGCGGGTTTCGAGGAGGGTGGGCGAGGAGACAAGGATCGCGCCGGAATCGTCGGTTTCGACCCAGCCTTCGGTGCCCTCGAAGCGGACGGCGCAGGAGTTGCGAAAGCCTTGTTGGCGCATGACGATCTTGACGCCGTCGGCGTAGTGGGCGGTCAGGGTCGTGTCGCTCTCGGGAACGTAGCGCACAGGGGCGGTGTGTTCGCGGCCGAGGGTGAGCTGGCAGAGGTCGACGGTGTGGCTGCCCCACTCGGTGAGGTCTCCGTGGAAATCGTACTCGGTGTGCCAGGCGTGAGGGTATTTAGGGCTGAAAGGGCGCCATGGCGCGGGTCCGAGCCACATGTTCCAGTCGAACGTGTCCGGATCGGGCGCGGCCTCGGTGGGGAAGAAATGATTGGCGGCGGAGCGGCCCATGACGGCCATTCCGGCGTGCAGCGTGTGCAGACGGCCGAGGCGTCCGCTCTTGGCGAGCGTCATGGCGGTGACGAAGTTGCCGACGTTGCGGCGCTGGACGCCGCCCTGGTAGATGCGCTGGTAGCGCTGGGCCACGGCTGCGACGGCCTCGCCTTCGCGCATCGAGAGGGAGATGGGCTTTTCGCAGTAGACGTCCTTGCCTGCCCGCATGGCCTGCATGGCGAGCTGGGCGTGCCAGCGGTCGCCGGTGGCGATGTAGAGGGCGTCGATGTCGGTGCGGGCGAGGAGTTCGCGGAAGTCGCGGTAAGCGGTGCAGGCCGTGTCGCCGTTGAAGGCGTCGACGGTCGCCTTCGCGCGGTCGCGGCGCTCCTTGGCCGCGTCGCAGACGGCGAGGATGCGGACATCGCTCTGATGCATGAAGACGGGAAGCAGCTGTGAGCCGCGGCCTCCGACGCCCACGAGCGCCAGTGCCACTTGATTGGATGGGCTGACAGCGGCTTGGGCGCGGGTCACGGTGAGGCTCGTCCTTGCGGCGGCGGCGAAAGCGGCGGCGCGAATGAGAAATCCTCTGCGTCCGGTATGCGTGATGATCGTCATGATTCCCCCTTGCTTATTGTGTGACACTATACGCGAAACGTGTTTCCGTGTCTTGTAAATCATATCAGAGATTGTGTAAAGAATAGGCGTTATGCGGCGGATTCCCCTTGGGTTTGAAATAAATGACATTTTTGTCCGATCCGGAACGCGCCGCATCCCACTTGGCGAATCTTCTCGTTACACTGTTGTAATATGCGGGGGTATGTGCTACGTTTTTATATGTGAATTGAGTTCAAAACATCAGTTTGCGAGGCTGTTTGAGCCCGATTCGGCCGATTCAAGGTCTTGGCACACGGTGTGCTTAAAGTCAGACAACCTGCGATTCAGCGGGAAATGAACGTAAAGGAGTAACATGAAGACGCTAGTGATGATGGCTGTGGCGATGGTGGCTGTTGCCACCGCGGTGTTGGCTGAGGACGCGAAGGTTGCGGCACCTGCGGCCGCGGCGCCTGCGGTCGTGAAAAAAGAAGAAGCTCCCAATACTGGGTTGTCGTTCGCCACGACGCTGGATCTCTATTCGGCGTATGTTTGGCGCGGTGCCGTTGTCAATGACCGCCCTGTGTGGCAGCCCGGCGCTACGGTTTCGTACGCCACGGGTAACTACGGCACGCTGTCGGCTAACGTCTGGGGCAACTTCGACATGACGGACCGGAAAAGCCATACGTCGTTCGGCGGTCTGAGCGAGATCGACTACACGGCGAGCTATGCGATCGATGTCGGGCCAGTCTCCCTCTCGGCCGGGAATATCTGGTACACGTTCCCGCGGGTGAACGGGCCGGATTACGGCAAAAGCACGCGTGAGGTCTTCGTGACGGCGCAGTACAACAATGACATCGTGAATCCGTTTGTGAAGGTTTACTACGATTACGCGTTGTTTGAAGGCACGTACGTCAACTTCGGCGTCAACAAGACGGTCAAGGTTGTGGACCGTCTCTCTGTCGGTTCCGAGATTTCGCTGGGCGTGGCTAGCGGCAACGACATGTCCGGGTTCTACGGAGCGGACAAAGATGCCGGTTTGGCCGACTTCAACGCGGCGCTGTTCGCGACCTACTCGATCACCGACCACATTACCGTCGGGCCGCGCCTGGCGTGGATGTCGCTGGTGGACCATGGCGCCCGCCAGAGTGTGGATGACCAGGAGATCCTGTGGGGCGGCGTGAACCTGGCTGCTTCGTTCTAAGGGCAGGCTCCGCTGGACACGAGGAACCGCATGCGCGATCGGCGCGTGCGGTTTTTTTGTGCCTACGGTACAAAGCGCAGAAAAAGACAGGCGTGCGTTCGAGCGAACACACGCCTGTCACTTTTGGGCCCGGTATAACGCGTTTAGCGCGTGGCGTCCATCACGCCGCGGAAATAGCCGATCGACTCGGCGATGCCGAGGATCGGATCGTTCATGTCTTTCTCGTATTCCAGGCTGCACATGCCGCTGTACTTGGCTTTGCGCAAGGCGCGGACGACCGCCGGGAAATCGATGGCGCCGCGCGGCAGCTCGATGCCGCGGCCCTTCTTGGTGGCCTCCGTCACGTTCTTGATGTGCATGTCGTGGATGCGGTCGGAGAAGTCGAGGATGGCCTTGACAGGATCCTTGCCGTCGCGGAACTGGTGGCCGATGTCGAGGCAGAGACCGACGCGCTTGTCCAGGTCCTTAATCATCTCGATGGCGCTCTCGGCGTTGGGGAAGAGTTCGGGCATGTCCGGGCCGTGGTTGTGGATGGCGTACTTGATGTCGAACTCCTGCACCTTGGCGTTCACCAGCTTCAGCAGTTCGGGCGCCGCCGTGCGCTTCTTTTCGACCATCTTGAAGGGGACGCCGACGAGCACCTTGACTCCGACGCGCTTGGCGTAGGCGAATGCGTCGGTGACTTCCTGCTCGCTGCCCATGTAGATCGGGCCGACGCCGTAGCCGGTGACGCCGAAGCTCTTGCACTTCTCGTGGAACGCGGCGATCTCTTCGTCCGTGCTCTTGAGAGGCAGGTGAAAGTCCTTGATGCAAAGATAGTGGACATCGACCTTCTTGAGCATCTCGAGCGCCTGGTCCGGGATGTCAGCGGCTGTGGCCTGCGGATTCTTTTTCTGCGCTTCGATCAAGGCGGCGGCTTTGTCGAGCTTGAACTTGTTGAAGCTGTAGCCGGCGACCGCGAGGCGGAAGGTGTCCTGCGCGTTACCTGCGGCTTCGGCCTGCTGCGCGCGGGCGCTGCTGGCGATCAGGGCCGGGGCGCTGGCTGCCGCAGCCAGCCCGAATCCGGCCTGTTTGAAAAACGAGCGACGTGTTGTCATAACAGAAACTCCGTGGTTAGATTGTGCATTCTTGTAAACCGGACAGGGGCGAAAGTCAAGTGCGGATTCGCTTCAGCGGGCAACAGGATTGAGCCAGTCGCGCAGTCCGGCGAGGATCGCCTCGGCCACGCGCATCTGGCGCTCTGGGTTTTGGATGGCCTCTTCTCCTTCGGGCACGGTGCGTGGCTGCGGCGACATGCGGATGGATGGCGCGCGCGAGCTGTTCTCCGATGGTGTTCCAATAGTATGTGGCAATATGGCGGACGCTTTGCGGGTCGGTGGCCGGCACGGTGGCATTGTAATGTAGCGCGACAAAGGCGTCGGCCTTTTCTGTGTAGGCCAGGCGCACCCTCTCATAGAGATCTGGGTTGGTGTCGTCTTCGCGGGTGAGCCGTACACGGAAGCCGGCCTGCTCCAACACGTGCTTTACGATGCTAGCCTGTTGCAGCGTGACCTGTTTCTCGGGTATGCCGCGAGGGCCGACCGCGCCTGACGCATCCCCTCCGTG
>CAYSXF010000564.1:0-4048 GCA_964434815.1 uncultured Lentisphaeraceae bacterium | reverse complement strand
TCCTGCGAGAGGTCGACGAACACCTTCTTGCCGGTCCAGTCGACCTTTGTGACCCACTTGGGGGACACGGGAACGCGCCTCTCTGACAGCCATTTGCGCGTGTTCACGATGAAGTAGCGGATGCCCCAAGTCTCGTCGTCAACGACGACATCCTCCACCTGCCCGATGTTTCCGTCGGTGGCGTGAACGCCGCCATCCATGACGTCCCCCGTGCTGTGCAAGTGGGACTCGACCTTGCGCACACCGGAAGTTGAAGCCCCCGTTGCCCGCGTGTCACCGGTAGAGAGAGCCAAAGCCGGTGCATATCCTGTCGGAACATAGAAGCCGCCGCTCCAATAAACCGGCCAGGCGTAATGCTTGTGCAGATCGACCTCATGCTGGCGTGACACGGCATTGCCGAGGTCTTTTTGAGGGCTGGTGCGCACCTGTGCGACGGTGAGGTTAACGGGAAATGACCGCTTCTCCCAGTCGGGTTTGCCCAAGGCCGCCAGCGAAATGAGGACACGGCGACCAGGCCGACGCCCCCCCGTGTTCACGGCCATATAACGCACGCTCCACGTCAGGTCATCGAAATAGAGTTGCTCAACCGTTCCGACATCGCCATCGTTGGCCCGGACAATGGAACCGGCCCAGTTGCGTAGACTGTGGTTCATAGTGGCTCCTTCTGATGCGGAAAGTTACTCTTTCCGTCATCATCCGGCTATGGGGTATAATCCCCAAAACGCCAACAACGCTCCACCCTTAAAGGCGCGAAACGCAGTCCGTTCGTGACAGCCCGCCCCACCTTATTTATCTAACCCGATCTTCTCGAGCGGAACCCGTTTGAACCATGGGGCCAACCGTTTGAAATCGGCACTGTCCTGAACCCTGAACCCAGTCACATCCGGAGCGCTGATGTCAGCCAACGTTTCGGAACGGAATTCGGCACGTTTTTTTCCGTCCACAGTCTGAGGGAAGGTGTCTGCGTCCGTCTTACTGACTGGGCCGAACACGAGGTTGTCGTGGAAATCCAAACGCGGCAGGGTCGTGGTCTTCAGGCTGCCATGCATCTGCAGGAACTGAGGGCAGTTGATCGCCACATTCCCGCTGAACACGTTATGCAGGGGCAATTTCGGCTCGTCTTGCATGATGTTGACTAAGTGCGGGTATTTGTCCTTCCATGGCGCTTCCTGAAAGTTGAGCGCCTGAAGCTTAGCCAGCAGATCCCAGCCGTCTTTCGTGCCTTCGCCTGGACGCGCGCGCGCCAGACCGCGGTCGTCCAAGTGCAGCGCAGACGTGCATTCGATGAACAGGTTGTTGCTGATCGTGTTGTAGCGCCCGCCGCCGACAAAGGCCGACCATCCCGTGCGGTAGAAAATGTTGCCGCAGACCGTGTCGCCGCTGTCGCAGTCGTCCAGATAGACGCCCATGACCATCACGTTCTCGCCCAGCGGCTCGTAATCGGGATTCAGCCCCTGCGCCTTTTGCCAGTCGACTCCCGGTCTCCCGAAATGGTGGAAATAGTTGTTTCTGACAATGTTGCCCTGCGAGCCCCAATCCCTTCCCGTGTACAGGCCGCCCCCGTCGCCGCTCTCCATCATCGCGGAATGGACCTCGTTAAACTCGAAGAGGTTATCGTTGCCGCCGTAGACGACCGCGATATAGGGGGAGTCGTAAATCAGATTGTGCGCCACAGTGATGCCAACGCCGCTGAAGCTCAGGCATTTGCCCTGCGTCCGCTGCAGTCGCCCGCTGTGGTGCAGACGGCAGTTCGTGACGAAGTGTCCGCAGCCAGTCAGCGACTTGCGGTCGCCTCCGGTGACGGACGCGCACGTGCCGCCGACATCGGACACCTCGCAGCGGTTCAGACCGCAGTTCTTGCCGCCGCTGACGCTCATGCCGTCGGTCGTGAGGTTAGACACGCGGAGGTTATCCAGGACAACGTTTTCGCAGTTATCGACTGAGACCGCTTTCCCTGTGCTGTACTTAAAGTTCAGTCCTTCCAGTCTGACGTTGCTGGCTCTGGTTATTTGAACGAGAGGTTTCTTCTGAACCGAAATCACGACATCGCTTAAATCGCCACCCATCGGATAGAAGTAAAGCATGCCGTTCTCGCGGTCCACATACCATTCGCCGGGGCTGTCGAGTTCTTCCAGCAGGTTGAACGCATAATAGCGGCGCTTAGCCGTGTGCCACTTGGACGAATTGCCAATGCCGTAGGTGTGGACAGCGGCAGCCGTGATCTGTTTCTTGTCTTTGTCGATGGCCCCGATTTTGAGCGTCTCGTTGGCCCAGTCGTGACACCAGAACCCGTTCATCCAAACACCCTTCGCGACGTTCCAGCGGGCCGGCGCGTCCTCGGCGTACTCGAACGTGCCGCCCTTGTAACCGAACTCCCATTCGCCGGTCGCCTTGTCGATGGGCTTGACGCCGCGGTCGATCACCTTGGCGATTTCGGCCCACCCCGCGTTCGGCCAGCGCGCGAGCCGCATCGCTTTGCCGCCGCTGAAAACTTCCATCTCGCTCCAGCCGCTGAACTTGTCCGGCAGCGGCGCAAGATTGGAAATCCCGACCGACCTCAGATCGAAGCAAACGACCTTGCCGCGCGCACCTTCCGGCAGACGGGCCAGCGTCTCCGCCGCAGTCACCGTACGAAAGCCGCTGGCAGGCAGAACGTGCCCGCCCACGAACAGCGCACCGCGTTTAGATGCCCGGTAGACCACCGGGGCTGTGGAAGCCAAACCGCCGTCATTCGCGTCCAGCGCAAACGTGTTCGTCGGCATCGCAAACGTGCCGGTCAGTTCAACAGCCGCGCCCTTCCCAGAAAAAGAAGCGTCTTTCTTCAGGACGCGGATCGTGTCGCGGGCCTTTTCAAGCGACGCGAACGGCTTCGAAGCCGTCCCCTTGTTATCATCGCTACCGGACTGCGGGTTGACATACAACACGGTCTGCGCCCCGAACGCGGAGCCTACAAGCATCGACAGAAACACGCTTTTTTTCATTCTACGCGGCCTCTCTTTCGTTATCATTCTCCGGGGTCAGCGTTCGAGCGTCACCCAGCGACGACTGACGGTCGGCCCTTCTTTAGTTGTCTTATCGCGCGTCGCCGTGGCCTTGAGGACGCATTTGCCGATGGCATCTGGCACCTTCAGCGACAGCGCGTAACTCGCATCGCCTAGCTCCTTCAGGTCAAACCGCTGTTCGTCCTGACTAAGGTGTTTACCATTTTCGTTCTCGATCGCCAGCCTGAGCGTGCCGCTCACAGCCACAGCCTCGTCGTTCACCATCATAACCGTAAACGTGCGTTCCGCGCCCGCTTTCAGCGTGGGCTGGAAGAAGTTGATGTAGACGCCCAACGGCTTGAAGGCCTCGCCCATATAGTCCGCAAAGGCCGGGTCTAACTTCAGGTTCGTCACATCCGCAAAGTGGTCGGCAGTGTATACTCCTGGATAGCTGCACGTGAGATACACGAAGTGAACGATGCCGGCATATTGACGGTGCGCACGCCAAAATTCGGTCTTTCCTCCGAGGAGATACGAATACAGGTCCAGGCGTTCGCGCGCCGTGCTGTTCGTCCCCAGAAGCTGCGCATACACGTTCTCCGTTAGCAACGTCGGTGTCCCGTCACGGTTGAGCCAGAGCCAGCCGTATTCGTTGATGATCGGCGGATTCGTGTCCGATGGCAAAGACCCCTTTTTCGGTTTGCCGTCCATCGTCTCCAGGTCGCTCATCTTGAATGTGAGTTTGTTGTGCCAGCCGCTGATCATGAGGTACGGATGATTTTCGACCAGATCGTTCGGCCCGACGGGCTTGTTGTAGCTGTTCTCCCAAGGCCGGTCAGAGAGGTCGAGCGCACGCACGGCCGGGATGACCTTGTCGCCGAAGCTGTCGTCCTTCGTCTCGTTGTTGGCGTCCCAGACCGCCACGCTGGGATGGTTCCAGTTGTCGCGCATCCAGTCCGTGTACTGCCGGATCAT
Organism: uncultured Lentisphaeraceae bacterium; assembly: GCA_964434815.1. Taxonomy (GTDB): domain Bacteria; phylum Verrucomicrobiota; class Kiritimatiellia; order RFP12; family UBA1067; genus CAYSXF01. Next base: position 92 of record CAYSXF010000564.1, on the reverse strand, counting down.
CTCATCCGTATCGTATGTGCGAGAGTACCCTTTGAACCAGCCAGGACCGCCCGTCCAAACAAAGAATTCGTTTTGGATCAGCAGCCCCTCCT
>CAYSXF010000563.1:0-4050 GCA_964434815.1 uncultured Lentisphaeraceae bacterium | reverse complement strand
CCGTGCTGATCACCGGCGCATCGCACACGCTGCCGGGCTTGATCACGCCCGGCAGGCGCATGATCCACGGCTCGCGGATGCCGCCTTCGTAGAGCCAGCCTTTGCCGCCGCGTAAGGGAAGGTTGGACGTGGAATGCCCTTCAGCAGTGGAAAGCCCGCCGTTGTCGGACATGAAGATCACGACCGTGCGTTCCGCGAGTCCGTTGCTTTCGAGAGCGGCCAGCACGCGGCCGATCGCCGTGTCCATCTGCTCGATCATCGCCGCATAGGCCGCGTTGTTCTGAACCAGCCGCACCTTGCTCGCACGCTCCTGTCCCCACGCGTCTTCCGGTGCCGAAGCTTTCTTGCGCTGATATTTCTCAACCAAGTCCTGCCGAGCGCCGATGGGAATATGGACGGCGTTGAAAGGGAGGTAGGCGAAGAACGGTCTGTCTTTGTTCGCGCCGATGAACCGCACGGCGTCATCGGCGATGCGGTCGGTGTACTTCGGGTCTTGCTTCGGGTCAGGCGGAGGCACGCTATTGAATGGAAAGAAGCTTCCTCCCACGTTGATCAGGGAAGGATCAAAGCCTTGGGCGCTGGGCGCGAACTCGCCCTTGCCGAGATGCCACTTGCCCGCGAAGAAATTCACGTAGCCCGCGTCGCGCAGCGCTTCGGCGATGGTGACCTCCTCCAGCGCCAAATGGTCGGCGTTCGGCGCTGAAAGCAGCTTGGCGTTACGCATTCCGGGGATGTAGTCCGTGATTCCTGTGCGCGGAGGATACTTGCCGGTCATGATACTCGCCCGCGTCGGCGAACACACGGGGCAAGCCGCATAGCCGGCCGTGAACCGCATACCCTGTTGCGCGAGCCGGTCGATGTTCGGCGTCTCGTAGAATGTTTTCGGATTGTTCGCGCCGATGTCCATGTAGCCGTAATCGTCTGCGAGAAAGAAGACGATATTGAGCCTGCTTTTCGCGGCGGCTTCGGCTGCGTAGGCAGGAGAAAGCGCGATCAGTGCGAAAGTGGAGAGCAGAATTTGTTTAGCGTTCATAGTGTCTTATTGTCCTTTCGGAGCAAAGCCTTCCCGGATAGCACCTGAAGAATCGATAAGCGGTTTCGGATCGGTCACTCGTCCGAGCGGACGGGTGCCGGGGCCAACGCCTTCGACGCCGAGGTCGTCCTTCATCAACGCAGCGAGTGCGCGGAGGCGCTTCACCACATCGGGATGGGCGGCCGAGACATCGTTTGCTTCGCCGAGGTCGTCGGTCAGATTATACAGCGCGGCCTTTGCAAGATGCAATTTCCAAGGGCCGGAGCGAACCGCTTGCAATTTCAAACCGTGGAAGAAGTAGAACACCTCGTGCGGCGACATCGCCCCGGGCTCACCCGCAAGCAGCGGCCAGATGTCGCCGCCGTCTATTTTGTGGTCGGTCGGCACATGGCCACCCGCGCGCTTCACAAACGTGGGCAGAATATCGAACATGCCGGTGATGGCGTCGGTGGCCGTGCCTGCGGGAATGCTCCCCGGGCACCACGCGATGGTCGGCACCCGCATGCCACCTTCCCAGGTGCTGCCTTTGTTTCCGCGCAGCGGCGCATTCACCGCGCGAGGGGTTCCGCCGTTGTCCGAAGTGAAAAGGACGATGGTCTTTTCGCTCAGCTTCAGTTCGCGCACCGTGTCGAGCACCTGCCCGACGCTCCAGTCCACTTCCTCGACCCAGTCGCCGTAGTTGCCGTTGATGGATTTCTTCTGAAACGCCTTGCCGGGGTAGAGCGGAAAATGCACCGCATTATGAGGCAGATAGACAAAAAACGGCTTGTCCCTGTTCGCCTTGATGAACTTGATAGCGGCTTCGGTATAACGCTCCACGCTGAGCTGCTGTTCCTCTTGCCGCACTCGCGCGATGACGGTCTCGTTTTCGACCAGCGGCAGCGGCGGCTGGCTGGGGCCCGTGATGCCTGTTTCGCTGACCGGCTGACCGCCACCTTTACCCTTGGCCGCTTTCCTAGCGGGGAGTGGGTCGCCGAGGCTGCTCTTCGAGCCATCCTCGCCTGGCCCCATGTCGTTGGAATAAGGCGTTCCGAGATAGTAGTCGAAGCCGCGGCGATGCGGCAGGAACTCCGGCTGGTCGCCGAGGTGCCACTTGCCGATGCACGCGGTCGCATAGCCCACTTCTTTCAGCAACTGCGCCACGGTGTGCTCCGCCGGATTCAGCCCAACAGCCGAGCCGGGAAACAGCACCCCTGGAATCGGCAGGACGCGCTTTGGGTAACAGCCTGTCATCAGTGCCGCACGCGACGGCGAGCAGACCGGCGCCGCGTAAAAGCACGTCAGCTTGCGTCCCTCCGAGGCCATGCGGTCGAGATTGGGCGTACGGTTCAGTTTGGAGCCGAACGGCGCGATGTCGGCATATCCCATATCGTCAATGTTGATGATGATGAAATTGGGCTTGTCGGCAGCGCACGCGGCGCCTGCCAGCAGAGCAAGATAACAAACAATCTTTTTCATGTGTCTACGCTCTCCCGTGGTGTCCTTTCAACGGTCCGATCTTCGCGGCACAGAATCCCTTCGTTTTGTAGAATACACAATGCCGAGGTTTGCGTCATCCCCCTTGTTCATAGAATAACTGCCTCCGCAATCAGCCTCTTGACATCGCGCCAGCACCGCCGTATGGTGTGCACAAACATTGGATGGCACGCAAGAAAGGGTATCAGACATGACCTGCAAGAAAGAAGCCAACTCGAGCCGCTGCGCCTGCACCTATGAGCCCTGCTCCAACAAAGGGGTTTGCTGCGACTGCCTCGCCTACCATCTCACGTCGCGCCAACTGCCCGCCTGCTGCTTCCCGGCAGAGGCCGAACGCACGTTCGACCGCAGTTTCGAGCACTTCGCGCGGCTGGTTGCGGCGGGCGCGGTGTGACCTTCTGAAAAGTCTTGTTTTCGAAGAACGTCATTTGAGATAGAGTACAGAGCACTTTAATGATGCAAAAGCGAAACGACATTCAGACGTTCCTTCATGTCGGCGACGGCTACCGCCCCTTGCTCATACGGACTGGATGGCAAGTGGCTCAATTGAACGACCGCGCCGATTTACATGCAGATTCGGTCAGTCAGATCGAGCGCCACGACGCGACGGACGAGGTGTTCGTTTTGGTGAAGGGTGACGCCACGCTGGTCACCGCTTCGGAGACCGCCGACGGACTGCAGCTGGCGACGCACCGCATGCGGCCCGGCGTAACCTATAATATTCCTGCGGGTGTCTGGCACGCGATTGTGACTTCGCCGGGCATGCAGGTGCTGATCGTGGAGCGCGACAACACGCATCTGGACGATGTGCTGCGACGCGCGCTGACCGATGCCGAACGTCTGTCGCTGCGAGCTAACCTGGCGGCAGGGAGGACGGATCATGCATGAGATGACGGGACTCGAGCGGTGCCTGGCTGTGCTGAACGGCGGCGTGGCGGACCGCGTGCCGGTCGTGCCGCAGACGTTCATGTTCGCTGCGGAGACCGCCGGAATCAAAGTCGGCGAGCTGGCGCACAGCGCGTCGAAGATGGCTGAGGCGCAGATCGTCAGCCTGGCCAAATACGGCTACGACGGCTGCGTAATCGACTTCGATGACGCATCGTTGGCTGAGGCGTGCGGTGCGAAAGTCATCTTCCGAGAGGATGATCCGGCGATTGTCGACGAAACCGAACTGGCGCTCAAAGATCTGCGGGATGTGGATCAGTTGCGGCTTCCCGATCCTTGGAAGGACGGGCGGCTGCCTGTATGGCTGGAGGCGACGCGGCTGCTGGTTGAGCGCTTGGGCGACCGCGTGTTCATCATGGGCCGCGCGGACCAGGGGCCCTTCAGCTTGGCTTGCCTGTTGCGCGGGCCGCAGCATTTCATGATGGATCTGCTCGACGAGGAGCGCGAAGCGGACGTTCACAAGCTGATCGACTTCTGCCGCCGCGCGTGCGCCGTCTTTGCGTTGGCGCAGAAAGAGGCAGGCGCTCACGCGACCTCGATCGGCGATGCGCTGTCTCTTATACACATCTGACGCTGCCGACGAATAGAGAGGTGTA
>CAYSXF010000562.1:0-4053 GCA_964434815.1 uncultured Lentisphaeraceae bacterium | reverse complement strand
AAATGGGCCCGTTCATGACCGGCATCGTTCTGGCCGCCTGCGTCGGCTCGTCCATGGCGGCGCAGATCGGAACCATGACGGTGAACGACGAGATCGCGGCGCTGGAGATGATGTCGATCAACCCGATACGGTTTCTGATGGCGCCCCGCATCGCTGCGATGGTGCTGATGACGCCTATTCTGTCCTTCTACACGTGCGTGCTGGGGGTGATCGGCGGCGGCATCGTCGGCGTGACTCAGTTGAACGTGCCGTGGGATCAGTACATGTCAATGGCGATCGACATTGCGCGGATGCGAGACCTCTATGTCGGCCTGCTCAAGGCGCTGGTGTTCGGCATCGTTGTCACGGGCGTCTCGTGTTTCGAAGGGTTCACCACGACGCAGGGCGCGGTCGGAGTCGGCCGGGCGACGCGGCGTTCGGTGATCACTTCCATTCTGGTGATTCTGATTCTCGGGTATGTCATCACAAGGTTGTTCTACGACTTATGATCAGGTTTGACCACGTAACGAAGCGGCTGGGCGGCCGCAATGTCCTCGACGACTTGTCCTTCGAAATCAAGAAGGGCGAGGTCTTTATCATCGTCGGGCCGTCCGGCACGGGCAAGAGCGTGACGCTGAAGCACATGGTGCGGCTGCTGACGCCGACGAGCGGTTCGGTTTGGATCGCGGACACCGAGGTCAGCGCGGCCAACGGCGGGACGCTGGAAAAAGTGCGCGAACGGTTCGGATACCTGTTCCAAGGCGGGGCCTTACTGGGGTGGATGACGGTGGCGGACAATATCGCTTTGCCGCTGCGCGAAAAGACGCGCCTTCCGGAAAAGGAAATTGACGAGCGCGTGGCTGAGGCCTTACGCATGGTCGGGCTTGAGGCCGACGGCGATAAGTTCCCGAACGAAATCTCCGGCGGGATGCAGAAGCGCGCGGGGTTGGCGCGCGCCATCGTGAGGCGGCCCGAAATCGTGCTTTACGACGAGCCGACGTCGGGGCTCGACCCCATCACGTCGCGCACGATCGACAAGCTCATTCTGAAGCTGAATACGGATCTGGGAATTACGAGCGTGGTGGTCACGCACGACCTGCAAGGGGCGCTCTTGATCGCGGACCGCATCGCGATGCTGACGGGCGGCCGCTTCGTTGAGGTGAGCGCTCCGAAAGTGTTCGTGGCGACCGACCAGCCGGACGTGCGCGGTTTCCTGGATGCGCAGTTTATCTCGAAAAAAGGGCTTGAGGGCATGTGACTTGCGCACATGCGGACGCGAAGAATTGAGGAGGCACTATGAGTCAGAAAAAAAACAGCGAAGTCTTTTCCGAAGTGATCGTCGGCGTATTTATGACGGCGGTCTTGGGTTTGTTGATTTACTTCACGATCATCATCTCCGGCATGGAGGTGTTCGGCGGCAAGAGCAAGGTTCCGGTGAAAGCGTTCTTCACCGATGTCGGCGGGCTCAAGCTGCGCGACTCGGTGGTTCTGCGCGGCATGCCGGTGGGCACGGTGAGTGACATGCGCCTGGAGGACAGCGGCGTGAGGGTGACGCTTTCGGTGCAGCGCGATGTGGTCTTCAAGAAAGGATACAAGATCTCGGTTTGCGCGGGCTCGCTGCTCGGCGGCAACTATTTGCTGGTTGAGGACGGGACTGGCGAAGCCGTGCCGAAGGGCACCGTTTTGCAGGGGCAGCCGCCCAACTACTGGATGCGCGATCTGGGCGAAATGGTGGGCAAGCTCAAAGAGGCGACCGAGGGCGACCGCATCAAAAAGATCGTCGTCAATCTCGAGGCTGCCACCGAATCGGTCAAGGTTCTGACTGCGCGAGTGGAGGAGGGCAAGGGCACGCTCGGCAAGCTGTTCTCCGAGGACAACGCGCTCTACAACGACCTCTCGAACACGGTCGCAAACCTGAAGTCCGTCACGGCCAAGATCGATTCGGGCGAGAATTCTCTGGGCCGGCTCCTCAACGACGACGGCGGCGCCTATACGAATCTGGCCGCCACGCTCGCCAACGCGAAGTCGATCTCCGACCGGCTGGAGAAGGGCGAGGGCACGCTCGGCAAGCTGCTGTCGTCGGACGACAAGGTCTATCGCGATTTGGAAGACACGGTGGCCAGCATCAAGAAGGTCGCCTCCAGCCTCGAGAAGGGCGAAGGCACGCTCGGCAAATTGATGAAGGACGACAACAAGATCTACAACGACCTCGACGCCACGGTCGCGAACCTCAAGCTGGTGACCGACCGCCTGGCCAAAGGAGAAGGCACGCTCGGCAAGCTGTCGGCGGACGATCACCTCTACAACGACGTGAGCGGGCTGGTCAGGGACGTGCGGCAGACGGTTGACAACTTCCGCGACACGACGCCGATCAGCGCGTTCGCGAGCCTGATCATGGGCGGGCTGTAAGAGGCAGCAGCGAGGAAGTTGTTAGAGACTACGAAAAACGCGGAACGCGCGAAAAATGGGCGAAGGGCGGGTGAGCCCCGAATGAATTTCCCGCCGTCAATGCCGGGCTGTAACGACAATTTGGCTGTTCTCACATTGTTTTCTCAACAGCCTTTGAGACGATTTGAGGCTATAGACAAGGTTGGCTCTCACTTGTAATCAACGAATAATTGCTATATTATAGTTTTCAAATCCAATTTAATGGGGTTATTTTATGGATTACATTCCGCGAATGATTGAATCCGCTCTTCAGGCGAAGCTATTTGCGGGCAAGGCTGTTCTCGTCTAAGGAGCAGACCCTGCTGAGCCTTCTGGCCGGAAGCTATCTGTACAAAGACCTGTTCATGTTGGAGAACATCAAGAAACCCGCTTTGTTGGAGAAATTGGTTCGCGCCTTGGCCCTGCAGCTTGGCTCGGAGGTGTCCTCCGCAGAACTATCGAGGCTCGTCGGCGCGGATTTGAAGACGGTCGAAAAATACATCGATCTGCTTGAAAAGGCCTACGTCATTTTCTCGCTTCCCGCTTTCAGCCGCAATGCGCGGGCCGAGATCCGCAAGGGTCGCAAGATCTATTTCTACGATCTGGGCATTCGCAATGCTGTGCTGGGCAATTTCGTGCCGGTCCAGTCCAGAACCGATGTCGGGGGGCTTTGGGAGAACTAATTAGGTCCAATTTGATTTGTCTCGATGTCGCGATACGTCCCCTGACGGTTCCCAATTTGATTTGTCTCGATGTCGCGATACGTCCCCTGACGGTTCCCCTTCATCGTAGTAGAGTCCATGACTTCTCTTTCTTTTGAGCTAATGGAGAAACCATTCGGCCCCTTTAATAGTTACGGTAAAGTGGTAAAGTTGGGAGGAATGGAGAAGGTTCGTCAGTGCGCGAGCATGAGTTGGAAGATGGGAGCGGGAAGGGGCAGGCTTGAAAAGGGGCCGGGGGTGTGCTACCGTTCAAACAAGGTGCAGTAAGTCGTGGCGGTAGTGTTAAAGAAAAGTTGGATCACTCTAAAGGATGTAATCAGCTCATGGACAACTACGAAGTCAATACGATCCGATCACAGTATCAGGCTGGACTATGGCCCCAATTCCTGCAAATGACGCAGATTAACGGACTAAGAGGCTGGACTGGACAATCCGTTGAGTTCAACTTTCCGGTTGTTGCAGTTGTCGGCGAGAATGGCAGCGGCAAAAGCACACTTCTGAAAGTCGCCGCTTGTGTCTATGCCCAAAACGACAAAGCAAAACGATTTTATCCGTCGACCTTTTTTGTAGAAACTGTTTGGGACAGAATTCAAGGCGTTGAAATAGATTACCGAGTAAAGCGAGGTCCTAATGTCGAGAGTTTTCGCATCACGAAACCAACACAAAGATGGCGTGTTCCAGAAAACGCACCAAAACGCGATGTGTTTCTACTGGACATTGCTCGGACACTCCCCCTCGATGCCTCTGTCGGTTATGCAAAGATTGCGAGATCGGCGGCGTCAGAAATTGAAAGTTCGGAAATAAATGATGAGTTTCGCGGTCGTTTATCTCATGTTCTGAGTCGCGATTATAAGAAAGCCAGATTCGCTACGTCTAACGTGGATGCAAAACGTCAGGTGGGTTTGCTTGAACGAGAGTGGGGGGA
>CAYSXF010000561.1:0-4053 GCA_964434815.1 uncultured Lentisphaeraceae bacterium | reverse complement strand
CTTCATGACCGCGAACGAGGGCTACCACGTGACCTCGGCCACAGCGGCGCGGCGCGTGGTGGTTGCAGAAGGCGATCCGGCTTTGCGGCAGACGCTGGTTACGGAGTTCGCCAGCGCAGGCTTTGAGGCTGAGGCGGTCGCCACCGGCCCCGAGGCGCTGGAGGCCTGCGTGACGCTCAAGCCGGACGCCGTCGTGATGCGTCTGGAGTTGGACGGGATGAGCGCGGACGAGGTGGTGGCCATGCTCAAGCGGCTTCCGCACACGCGCGACACGCGGGCGGTGGTGTACGGGCTGGATTTGCCGGAGGCGCAGTTGGAGCATGTGGCCAACCTCGATATCCCGCAGAATTGCATGTTGAAGGATCTGAAAGTCAACGCGATCATCGACCGCACCATGGCCGTGACCGGCGCATGAGGGGCGGCTGCTGACGTTGGCATAACCGAGGAGTCACGATGAAGTGCCCCAAATGCGGCCACTTGGACGACAAGGTTCTGGACAGCCGGGCCGCGCGCGAAGGCGCGTCGATCCGGCGGCGGCGGCAGTGCCTTGCGTGTGAGCATCGGTTCACCACCTATGAGGAGATCGTCAAAGACGAACTCCGGGTGATCAAGCGTGACGGCCGGCGCGAAGAGTTCAGCCGGCTCAAACTGGAGCGCGGCCTGATGCGGGCCTGTGAGAAGCGCCCGATCAGCGCGGACCAGATCCACGACATGGTCGACCAGGTCATCGAGAGCTTCGAGGGCGAGAGCGAGATCACCTCCGAGCAGATCGGCCAGACGGTCATGGCCCGCCTGCACCGCCTGGACGAGGTCGCTTACATCCGGTTCGCCTCGGTCTACCGCCGCTTTGCGGACGTGAACCAGTTCCTCAAAGCCGTCAAGGATATCGTCGAGAAGAACTGACACGAGGCGGCGGATGTACAAGCTCACCGTCTATATTCCGGAAGCTCATCTCGAGCCGGTCAAAGAGGCGCTGTTCGCGGCCGGGGCCGGTCGGTATGCTGCGTATGACCGTTGCTGCTGGGAGGTGCTGGGGAAGGGGCAGTTCCGCCCGCTGGCGGGCAGCGACCCGTTTATCGGACGACTCGGCGTCGTCGAGCGTGTGCCGGAGTACCGCGTCGAGATGATCTGTGCGGATGAGGCTGTCGCCGCTGTCACTGCTGCGCTTCGGGACAGTCATCCCTACGAAGAGCCGGCGTTCGACTTCGTCCGGATCGGATAAATGAAACCGGCTTTGAGCTTCAGCCCCGACGGGTGTATACTTGAATCTGATGTGAATCCGATGCGTACGGAGATTATCCAATGATGAATGTTACGTTTTTTGGCGCCGCGCAGACCACCACGGGGTCCATGCATCTGGTGGAGGCGAACGGCAAGCGCATTCTGCTGGATTGCGGACTGTTTCAGGGGAACCGTAAAGAGGCTTTCGAGAAGAATCGTCAGATGCCGATCGATCCGGCGGCGATTGACGCGGTGGTGCTGTCGCATGCGCACATCGACCACAGCGGCAACCTGCCGACACTGGCGCGCCACGGGTTCCGCGGAAAGATATACTGCACGCCTGCCACGCGCGACCTCTGCGATATCATGCTGCGCGACTCGGCCTACTTGCAGATGCGCGATCTGGAGATCGTCAACAGGAAGCGCGCCGCTCAGGGCAAAAACCTGTTCGAGCCGCTGTACGAGCAGCAGGACGTGGACACGATCATGAGTTGCTTCGTGCCCGAGCCGCTGAAAAGTCAGGCTGATCTTGGCAACGGCGTGAGCTTAGTCTTTCACAACGCGGGGCATATCTTGGGGTCTGCCTTAGTGCAGCTCGACGTGAATCAGGCGGGCGAGCGGTCGCGCCGCCTGCTTTTCTCCGGCGACCTCGGGCAGCCGGACCAGCCGATCCTGCGCGATTACGATTTCCCCCAAGGCGCTGACGTGCTGCTGATCGAGAGCACGTACGCGGACCGCGACCATCCCTCGGCAGAGGATGTGAAGGGACGGCTCAAGAGCTTCATCGACGATATTCATCAACTGAAATCCAAACTCGTGATCCCCGCCTTCAGCGTGGGCCGCACGCAGCAGGTGCTCTACTATCTCAATCGCCTGACGGAAGAGGGGCGCATGAAGCCCACGAAGGTCTATGTGGACAGTCCTCTCTCGCTCAAGGCTACGAAGGTCTACGAGAAGCATCGCGAATGCTACGACGACGACGCTTCCGACATTCTGCGCCAAGGCCTCGACCCCATGAAGTTCCCGGGGCTGCAGTTCATCGAGACGGTCGACCAGTCCAAAGCGCTGAACGAGCAGCCTGGGCCGATGGTGATTATCGCGGCGTCGGGTATGTGCGAAGGCGGGCGCGTGTTGCACCACCTTCAGCGCACGGTGGGCGATCCGCGCAACATCATCCTGATCGTCGGCTTCCAGGCCGAGAACACCTTGGGCCGCCGGATCGTGGAACTCCAGTCGCCGCTGAAGATTCTGGGAGACGAGTTCGAATTGCGGGCGCGTGTGCACACCATCAATGCGCTGTCCGCCCATGCCGACCGCACGTCGCTGATGCGCTGGTTCGACGGCGTGAAAGGCAATCTGTCGCGCGCCTTCGCGGTTCATGGCGAACCGGAGAAGGTCGCTGCGATGACGGAACTCATCAAGCAGCACGGCGTGAATAACGCGGTGGCCCCTATGCCTGGCCAGGCATTTGAAAACGTGTGAGGGCGGTGACGCGCGCGCCTCACGGCCCAACGAAAGGAACGAGGTAACGCAATGAATACGAATGTTCGCTTGTTCTCAGTCTTGGGAATAATGGCTGTTCTGCTTTTCCCTTGCAAGGGAATCCTGGCGGCGACGGTGCCGCGGCAGGTTGTGTCTCTGGATGGCGAATGGCAGATCGCGGACGGCACGTTGCCGACGGAGATACCTGTCACGTTTGCCCATACCGTTCCTGTGCCAGGTCTGGCGAATCTCGCTCGGCCGGCATTCAAGGACGTGGACGCCTTCATTAGCCGTGAGAATATGGCCAGGCGCATCACTTACAAGCTTGCGCCAGACGATTGGCTGCAGAAGTATTGGGTGGGTAAGGTCGATCAAGAGCGCAACTATTTCTGGTACCGCACGACGTTCCGCGCTCCGAAGCAACGGGCCGTCGCGCTACTCAAGGTCAACAAAGCGCAGTTCGGAACCGCGGTTTGGCTCAACGGTCAGAAGCTGGGCGAATATGCCGGTTGTTTCACCGCCAGCTTTTTCTCTATCGATAAAGCGATCAGTTGGGATGCGGAGAACACCCTCGTCGTCCGCATCGGCGCGCATCCCGCCGTGCTGCCCGACACCTTTCCGGCAGGTTCGGATTTCGAGAAGAACAAGTGGACGCCCGGCATTTACGACAGCGTGTCGCTGATCTTCTGCGACAACCCGGCCATCGAATCCGTTCAGGTCGCTCCGCGCATCGCCGCCGGCGAAATCGTCGTTCAGACCAAAGTCGTGAATCACTCGGCCATCCCGATCATGACGTCGCTGACGCATGTGGTCAAGACCTGGAAGAAAGCCAAGCTGGCCGCAACCGGAGAGCCTGTCACCGTGGCGCTTCACCCCGGCGAAGAGAAGCTGTTCACGCAGACCATCAAGGTTCCCGATGCGCACCTGTGGTCGCCGGAAGATCCTTTCCTGTACGTTGTCGAATCGAGCACGGGCGGAGACACTGCGACCACGCGCTTCGGCATGCGGGAGTTCCGTTTCGATGCGGCCACCAAACGGGCCATTCTGAACGGCAAGATCTACTATTTGCGCGGCTCGAACATCACGTTGCACCGTTTCTTTGAAGATCCGCTGTGCAAGAGCCTGCCCTGGAATGAAAAATGGGTTCGCAAGCTGCTTGGCGATCTGCCTAAAAAATGCACTGGAATTATTTCCGTTTCTGCATCGGCCCAGTTCCCGACCGCTGGTTCGACATCTGCGATGAGGAGGGGCTGCTGATCCAAAACGAATTCTTTGTTTGGACGGGCGGTCCTGGCTCTGTCTCTTATACAGATCTGACGCTGCCGACGAATAGAGAGGTGTAGATCTCGG
>CAYSXF010000560.1:0-4058 GCA_964434815.1 uncultured Lentisphaeraceae bacterium | reverse complement strand
GGCCTCGATGGCGTCCTGCATGAGGTTGAGGGCGGCCAGGCGGGAGTCGCGGAGCTGACGCTGCTGCTCCTGAAGCCGGTCGACAGCGGTGCTGCCGGGGTCCACATGGCTTTCGCGGCTGGCGCGTAGAGCCTCTTCCGCCTGAGCGAGGCGGACGCGGAGTTCCGCGTTCTCGGCGCGGAGTTGGGCGGGCGTCGGTATGTCGGCTTGTTTCATGGGATTAGTAAGAGGTCAGTAGTCATTGGTCACTGGGGAGAGTCATTGGTCACTGGTCACTGGGGAGAGTCATTGGTCATTGGGAGGGGGATTCTGCGGGCATACCTCAGTGGGGACTGTAGACAATATGGCATAAACGGTTTATCACTGACAATCGAATTGCTTCTCATTTTCCTCTGTCTTCCGACTCTCTCAATCTCGTCTTCACCAATGCCTCTTTTCTCTCTCCTAATGACCACTGACCAATGACTACTGACCAGTGACTTCTCTCTCCTAATGACCAATGACTCCCTCTTCCCAGTTACCAACGACCAATGACTAATGACCAATGACCAATGACTATTGACTGGCATTCTCAAACTCCAGATTGTAGCGTGGCGACTGACCGGAGGCAACGCATAGCTCATTGACTTCTTTCTTTAACGCGACCATTCGGATCTCGCGGCCGACCGCGATGCGGTTGAACTGCGAGAGTTCATCGTTGGCCCCCTTCAACTGCTCCAGAGTTTGCTGGCGCTCAAGCTCTGCCTGCTCGATTTGTTTGCGGGTTTCGACGGCGTCTTCCATCAGGTTGATGGCGGCGCGGCGGGAGTCCTCTAACGCTTTGTTGGCGGCTTGGAGCTCGGCGGTGATTTGCCACGAGCTTTCCTCGGCCTGCTTGCGTGCGGTGATGTCGCTCAGCGTAATCAGGCTGGTTGCCGCCACCTTTGGAGAAAGCGAAGGAACCGTTTCCGTATCGGCCCAAAACAGGAACCCGTCGCCCCGGCGGAAGCGGATGTCATGCCGCTGCCGGTGGCCGGTTTCAATGGCTTTACGCACGTGCAGGTAATAGACGTCGGCATCTTCCGGCGCCACAAACTTGTCCAAGCGCTGGCCAGCGAGAACGTCGAGCGGAATACCCAAGAGGGCGACGGCTGCGGCGTTGGCATCCAGAATCTTTCTGCGCGCATCGAGCGTCAGGTAGCCGATTGGCACGGACTGGTACAGCTCCCTGTAGCGGTCGCGGGATTCGACAAGTTCTTGCTGGGCGCTTCGCAGTTCCTCGTTCTGGATCTCCATCTCAGTCTGGTGCACCTGGAGTTCATGAACGAGCTTCTGCGCGTCACAGTCCGGAAGCTCCGACGTTTCGGCCGGGCTTTTCTTCAGATGGGCTTCTGCGCGTTTTCGAAGGGATGTGTTCATGGCGGTGGTTGGGTCATTGGTCATTGGTCATTGGTGGGGGAGAAAAGTCATTGGTCATTGGGGGAATGGGAGTCATCGGGTACTGGTCATTGGGGAAAGGGAGGTATTCGTCATCAGCCGCTTCTTTCACCTGATAGGGACTGTTGCCGATGGATTTGATATAGGCGTTCAGCATTCGCCCGATTTGGTTGATGTCCTGCTCAAATGAAGCGTGACTCTCTGGCGAGATCAACTTGCGGTTGAAGGCCTTTGTCAGCCATGTCCTCGTCTCGTACAAAGAACCGCGCCCGTAATAACAAAACTGCTTGTTCTCCTTGAAGTAGAAACGCCCGTAGCCTTCCGACAGATTCGCGGCGATGGAGTCCGCCGCCCGCACAAGCTGCTTCCCGACGGTGTCTTTCGAAAAGGAGTCCCACCGCGTGACCTCGGCCCACACGCGCTCGCCAATCTCCATCGCCATGCGATAGACTTCCAACTCATCCAAATTCATGGCTCAAGCTCCTTTTTGTGTCAGTAGTCATTGGTCATTGGTCATTAGTCATTGGTCACGGGTCAATAGTCATTGGTCACTGGGGAGAGTCAGTGACTCCCGTCTTCCTGCCAATGACAAGTGACTGGCGACTATCGACTCTTTCACTCTTCCTAATGACCAATGACTAATGACCTTATTTTTCACCCAGTGACCAATGACTACTGACTTCTCGTTTCCTCCATCGCCAGCAGAATCATATCCGGGTGCCCGGCTTTCCTGTCCAGGCATCGGGCGTTGAGGAGGAACGTCTTGCGCCCGATGTCAGGAAAGTCGCCGTCGACCTTGAAGTCCGTGACAACCGTTTTTTCTGGCAGCACTTTCGCCAGCAGGTCCTGCAGAGGGGCCAGGTTCCATTGGCCGTTGCACAGCTCAAAAAAGAGACGACCTTCGGTCTCTGCCGCGCGGGTGTTGAACGTGCGGTGGAACGCGTCGTTGGCCATAGCCACGCGGCCTTTCGAGTCGAGCACCACCAGCGGCTCACGCACCGTCTGCACGATGCTGGCAAAAAAGTCGCGCGCCTCTGCCGTCGCGCCGTGTACCCGTTCGGCTTCCTTGACGCGGTCGATGTTAACCAGGGTCACCACGACGCCGTCAATGGCGTTCTCTCCGGTCCGGTAGGGCAGGACGCGCAGCAGGTGCCAGTGGCCGGCCTTGTCGCGGACTTCGGTTTCGTAGGCGATGAGGGTGTCCAAGACCTTGCGGCAGTCTCGCACGAGCCCCTCGTAGACCAGGCTCGTCGTCAGATCCTCCAGCGGGCGGCCCACGTCGGATTCGATCAGGCGGATCAGGTCGCGGGCCTTCTCGGTATAGCGCTTGACCTTGAGTTTCTCGTCCAAGAAGACGCACGCCACCTGCGTGCTGTTCAGCAGGTTGCGCAGGTCGTCGCTGGACTGCGCGATGGAGTCCACCTTAGTCTGGAACTCGGCGTTGACGGTGTTCAGCTCCTCGTTGAGCGACTGCAGCTCTTCCTTGGAAGTTTCCAGCTCTTCGTTGGTGCTCTGCAGCTCCTCGTTCGTGGACTGCAGCTCTTCGTTGCTGGCGCGGAGTTCTTCGTTCGAATTCGCCAGGTCCTCGATCGTGGCCTGAAGGGACTTGCGCGTGTCGCGCAGTTCCGCCTCGAGATCCTCCTCGCGCGTGGACGAGGGCTCCGCGCGTGGCTCCGCCTTCGGTGGCTCATGTTCGGACGAGGGCTGAAGGGTCACCAGGAACAGCCCGCGGAGGGCCTCCGGCTCGTCGATCAGGCGGGCGGCGACGTCCACCCGCGTATATTCGTGGTTCGTGCGCACCCGCACATTCGCCCGGATGCATTCCTTGTTGCCCGACTGCGCCTGCCGCAGGGCCGTGGCCAGGGCAGGGCCGAGGCCTTCGCGGGCCAACTGCAAAACGTTGTTGCTGGGCTGTCCTTCCGAAAGCTCCAGGTACGGTCCGGTCCTGCCCTGCACGTGGACGATGTTGCCCAGGGCGTCGACGACCACGCTAGCCGGGGCGAAGCGGGCCAGCAGCAGCCGCTGCACATGCATGGCCACGCCGGACTGCCCGCTCCGGGTTGTCGGGGCGGTCGGCGCGCCGGACGGCTGGCGGGGCTCAACGGCCCTTTCCATCAGCGGCGGAATCGCAGTCGAAAGCTCTTTGCGCCTGTGGATCTTCCACTTGCCGTCAACCGTGTCGAACAGAACCCCCAGTCCGCCGATGGTTTCCGAACTGCCCAGGAACAGCAGCCCGCCGGGGCGCAGCGAAAAATGGAACGCGGGCAGCAGCCGGCGCTGAACATCGGCGGTCAGATAAATCAACACATTGCGGCAAACGATCAGGTCGAGCTTGGTGAAGGGCGGGTCGCGCAAAAGATTTTGTATCGCGAAGACGATCATTTCGCGAACCGTCTGCCGGACGCGGTAGCCGCCGTCCTCGCGCGTGAAGTAACGCTCTAACCGCTCGGGGGGCACGTCGGCGGCGATGCCTTCGGAGTATAGGCCGGCGCGGGCCACGTCGATCGCGTGTCCGTCCAAGTCCGTGCCGAAGACCTGCATGTTCGGCGCGCGGTTCGCCTTCAGCATCTGCTCGTGGAGCACGATGGCCACCGAATAAGCCTCCTCGCCCGTGGCGCAGCCGGGCACCCAGACGCGCAGCG
>CAYSXF010000559.1:0-4066 GCA_964434815.1 uncultured Lentisphaeraceae bacterium | reverse complement strand
AAGAGACAGACGTTGACCAGCCCGGCTGCGATGCAAGGCTTCTCGGCCTTGTCCAACACGGTTGGATCCGTGCTCGACCCCATCGTTTCGCTGCGGCGCGTCGTTTCTTTGCCGCCCCACGGAACCGCGGTCGTGGATCTGGTTCTGGGAGTGACCGAGAACAGGGAAGCCGCGCTGGCCTACGTTGAGAAATATCAGAGTTCCCGTATGGCTGACCGCGCCTTCGATCTGGCCTGGACTCACAGTCAAGTGA
The DNA here is from genome assembly GCA_964434815.1 of uncultured Lentisphaeraceae bacterium. Classification (GTDB taxonomy): domain Bacteria; phylum Verrucomicrobiota; class Kiritimatiellia; order RFP12; family UBA1067; genus CAYSXF01. The sequence continues at coordinate 3,813 of CAYSXF010000559.1, read as the reverse complement.
CGCTGCACCTGCTCAACGCCACGGAAGCTGAGGCTCAGCTTTATGGCCGTCTGGCCAGCGCGCTGATTTACGCTGACCCTGCCCGGCGGGCGAACGCCAGCGTGCTGCGCAATAACCGGCGCGGCCAGAGCGGCCTGTGGAGCTATGGCATTTCAGGCGACGCGCCGATCATTCTGCTCCGCATCAGCGACATGGAGAAGATCGAGATCGTCCGGCAGTTGATCCGGGCGCACTCCTACTGGCGCATGAAGGGGCTGACGGTTGAGCTGGTCATTTTGAACGAAGACGTTTCGGTGTATCACCAGTCTTTGCACGACCAGATCACGAGTCTGATCGCTTCAGGGACTGAGGCTCCCATGCTGGACAAACCGGGGGGGATTTTTGTTCGGCGCATCGAGCAAATACCCGCCGATGAGCGCGTTCTGCTCCTTTCCGCAGCACGCATTGTGCTCGACGATGAGAAGGGGACCTTGATTGAGCAGATGAATGACCGAAGTGTTTTGGAGACTTCAGTCGCTGCCTTGACGCTCACGCGCTCCGTGTGGCCCGATGTGCCTAAGCCGCTCCCGCCGCGGGAGCTGATCTTCCAGAACGGCTTCGGCGGCTTTACACCCGACGGGCGCGAGTATGTCATCACCCTGCAGCACGGCCAGATGACGCCTGCGCCGTGGGTCAATGTTCTGGCAAATCCCTATTTCGGAACCGTTGTCTCGGAGAGCGGCGCCGCTTACACGTGGCTGGAGAACGCCCATGAGTTCCGGCTGACACCCTGGAGCAACGATCCCGTTCAGGACACGACGGGCGAGGCCTTCTACATTCGCGACGAGCAGACCGGACAGTTCTGGTCGCCGACGCCGTTGCCCGCGCGTGGCTCATCGCCGTATGTCGTTCGCCATGGTTTCGGCTATACCGTATTTGAGCATACCGAGAACGGCATCTTCTCCGAGCTCTGGGTCTACGTGGCGATGGATGCGCCCGTTAAGTTCACTCTGCTGAAACTGCGCAACGTTTCTGGGCGTCCGCGCCGCGTGTCGGTCACCGGATACTGGGAATGGGTGTTGGGCGACCTGAGGAACAAGGGCCTGCTGCACGTGCAAACCGAGGTGGACATCAAAACCGGCGCGCTGTTGGCGCACAACGCCTACAACACCGAGTTCTCCGAGCGCATCGCGTTCCTCGACGTGAACGATACCGCACGCACGCTCACTGGAGACCGGAAGGAGTTCATCGGCAGAAACGGTAGTCTGTCGCAGCCGGCGGCGCTGAAGCGGGCGCGACTTTCGGGCAGAGTCGGCGCGGGGCTTGATCCCTGCGGCGCGGTGCAAGTCACCTTCAATTTGCAGAATGGGCAGGAGCGCGAAACGAGTTTCCGTCTCGGTGTCGGCCGCAGCCCGGCTGACGTTCAGAACCTGATCCAGCGGTTTCGCCGCACGGATGCGAGTCGCACGACGCTGGAAGAGGTTTGGGCCTATTGGAATACGACACTGGGAGCTGTGAACGTGGATACGCCCGATCCGGCTGTGAACGTGATGGCGAACGGCTGGCTGCTTTATCAGACCTTGAGCTGCCGCGTCTGGGGCCGGACAGGCTTCTATCAGTCCGGCGGCGCTTACGGTTTCCGCGACCAGTTACAGGACGTGATGGCGCTGGTGCATGCTGAACCGGCTCTGACCCGCGAGCACCTCCTTTGCGCAGCCACGCGACAGTTCCGCGAAGGCGATGTGCAACATTGGTGGCACCCGCCTAACGGACGTGGTGTGCGGACGCATTTCTCCGACGACTACCTGTGGCTGCCGTATGCGACGTGCCGCTATGTTTCGTGCGTCGCTGACACCGGTGTGCTTGACGAGAAGATTCCCTTTCTTGAGGCTCGGCCTGTCAAATTGGACGAGGAGTCTTACTACGATTTGCCGAACCGCTCCGAGGAGACTGACACCCTGTACCAGCATTGCGTGCGGGCGATTGAGCGCGGACTGAAATTCGGTGAGCACGGTCTGCCGCTGATCGGCTGCGGAGATTGGAATGACGGGATGAACCGGGTTGGCAACTTGGGACGCGGCGAAAGCGTCTGGCTGGCTTTTTTCCTTTACGACGTGCTCACGCAGTTTGCCGCATTGGCCCGCTCGCGCGATGACATCCTCTTTGCCGAACGCTGCGTTTCGCAGGCACGCCAACTGCAAGAGAACATCGAGCGCCACGCGTGGGACGGAAGATGGTATCGGCGCGCTTATTTCGATAACGGTGAACCGCTCGGCTCACAGACCAATGAGGAATGTCAGATCGACTCTCTGCCGCAAAGCTGGTCGGTGCTCAGCGGAGCAGGGGACCCGCTGCGCTCGCGTCAGGCGATGCAAGCTGTGGATCAGCGTCTGGTCCGGCCCGACACCAGGCTGATCCAGGTGCTTGACCCGCCCTTCGACAAATCCGCACTCAACCCCGGTTATATCAAAGGCTACATTCCGGGTGTGCGCGAGAACGGCGGCCAGTACACCCACGGTGCGGTTTGGACCGCGATGGCTTTTGCGCAAATGGGGAAGGGCGAACGCGCGTGGGAACTCTTCGCGCTGATCAATCCCATCGAGCACGGCTGCACCGCCGAGCAAATAGCCACCTACAAAGTTGAGCCGTACGTTGTCGCGGCGGACGTTTATTCGGTCGCTCCGCATGCGGGCCGGGGCGGCTGGACGTGGTATACGGGCTCAGCCGGCTGGATGTACCGGCTGCTGATTGAGAGCCTGCTGGGCATTCATTTGGAAGGCGACCGTTTGCGCTTGGCGCCGTGTCTGCCGAAAGCGTGGACGACCTATCAGGTTCACTACCGCTTCCGGCAAACGGTTTATCACATCACCGTCAAGCGTTTCGATTCCGGGGCGGACGACGCGACGCAACTCTCCCTTGACGGACAGGAACTGTCAGGGACGGCCTTTCCGCTCAGGGATGACCGCATTGAGCACACAGTCGTGCTGAACGTCCGCTGACCCATCGAGCCAGCCCTGCTTCTCTGCGATAGGTTTCGCGAAGTGCTAGGGCAGGAGCCGCCCGCGGCCCGCCTCGATGGCGGTTTTACCGCAAGCTTTGGCTGCCTCGCGCATGTAGGCCGGGACGACGTCGGCGGCGAAAGGCGCAACCTTGGTCATACAGTCGCGGCCTTCAGGTGTGCTGCAGAAGGCGACGAGGGCTTTCAACTCCGCTTCCGAGAAGTGGCTCAGAAGTGCGTTTCGGAGGATCGTGTCGAGCGCCTCAACGTCGACGTTGCGCATGAAGTTCGCGTGCGCCAATTCCTGATGCTGCGGTGTGCCGCCGCTGCGCGCATAGGGGTCAGACATCTGCGAAAACACCACCACGGGCGGCATGAGGGCCAGCAGCTCTTCCGCATAACTCTCTTTGGCGGAGAGCGGTTTCGGCTGCTGGACGGTGGTGCAGGCGCTGAGGCTGAGCAAAGCGAATATGGGTAAAAGCGAGTGGTTCATTGCGAGAAACAGTCATTGGTCAAAGGTCATTGGTCACTGGTCAGTGGGTGCCGAGCTTGAAGCAGGCGAGCGTTTTTTGGTTGCGAAGGATCAGGCGGTCGCCGACGGTGAAAAAGGTGGCCCAGCTACGTCCTCCGAGAGGGGTGAAGCGGGTGATCTCGCGGTACGCTTCGGCGGTGGGCTCGATCATTACGAGGTCGCCTTTCTGTCCATCCATCACGAGCACGACGCCGTCGATGGCGAGCGCTTGGCCATGCTCGAAGGCCTTGACTTTCCAGTGAATTTTGCCGGTAGCAGGGTCGAAGCACATCAGGCCCTCGGGGTTGGCGGGCTTGCCGCTGGA
>CAYSXF010000558.1:0-4067 GCA_964434815.1 uncultured Lentisphaeraceae bacterium | reverse complement strand
GTAGCGGCAAAAGCGCTTCTGCATGTCGATGGCCCGCGGGTCGCTGAAGAAGTCGAGAGGCGAGGTGAGCCAGCCTCCCGTCGTCGCCTTGTTGTAGGGGTGCAGATGCCATTCGGGGTCGAGCCAGGTGCTGATGCGGCCGTGGTAGTTGAGAACGAGGTTCAGGTAGATGCGGTGCTCGCGCGCAAGGTCCATGACGCGGTCAAGCTCCCAGGCGTTGCCCATGTGGTAGTCGTTGGCGCCGTGGTAGCCGCTGATGCCCTCCGTCCATTCGAGGCCGAGCGACCAGGCGCTCATCCAGACTTCGGCAAGGTTCTCTCCCGCGTCCTGCATGCGCGCGAAATAGCGGCGGTAGGCGGTGGAGCCCTCTTCCTTGCGGAAAACCCACGGGAACTTGTCGTCCATGCGCGCGTCAGTGGCAGAGCGGACATTGTGGCCGACGGGGTAGAAGAGCGACCCGTCGTCGAACTCGAAGTAGCGGCGGTCTTTGGCGGAAACGCGCACGAAATGCAGGGCGTCTGCGGCGGCCGGCGACGCGGTGAAGCGCAGGGCGTTGGTCGCCTGTGTTTCGCCCAGGGGGTCGCGGGCGTAGAGCGACGCCGTGTAGTCGCCGGGCGCGCGCGGGCAGAAGCGGACGCGCCACTCCGGCGGTCCGTCCGGCTCTACCGGCTTGCCGAGTTCATCCTCGAGGCGGTAGTGGGGCTGGTAGTAGAAGGCGAAGACCGTGTTGGTCGCGCCGTCAGGGCCTGTGATCCGCGCGCCCGCGTCGATGTGAGTGGGGTCGAAGGGGTTCGTGTAACGGTCGGGCAGATCGAAGCGGAACTCGTAGAGCGCGAGAGCCTGTGCGGCGCGCGTGACAGGCCGGACTTTGGAGATGACGGGCGGCGTGCGGTCGGCCTGAGTTTCAAGGGTTGCCGACACGAGGACGCACTTTCCGGTGAAAGCTGTGTCAGAGAACACGCGAAGTCCGACCGACTGCGGGTTGATGCGGATGCGGTGATGCCAGGCGAGGGAATGGCCGGGTGTCTCCCAGCCGGTCGCTCCGGGTTGGAAGGGGATGGTTAGCGTGTTGGTCGCTCCGGGCGTAAGAAAAACAGGCAAAAGATACTGATGCCAATAGTCGTCGCGGTCTTTGAGCCAGACCAGGCTTCCAGAATGGATCGGCGCGCTTTCGGGCCACACCAGCGTGATTCGGACCGCGGCGGCATCAAGCCAGTTGGTAACTTGGGGCGCTTGAAGGGTGAAGTTGCACTCCCCTGGAAAAACGAGCGCGACCGAGAGAGGAAGCGAAGCGGCAGAGGCGATGCCCGCCGGCGTGACGGTGAGGGGCAGAATGTCAGCCCGCACATCCGAATCTGCCGCCGTCAGGAGCATAAACGCCGACATCATTTTCGCTAAGAAACGTAAAAAACACATGGCAGATAAGATATAGCAATCGGTATGCCAGTTCAAGGATGCAGGCGAGGTAAACTTTATAACGTGCGTTTATGGATGCCGTCCTTGCGCGGATTTTGCTATTGTGGCTCAAAGTTATGAAAAATGGTCTCATTGAAAGGCCGTGTGGAAACGGAGAGGTTCGAAGATGGGCGATTTGCGTCTGAACGAGTGTCCTTTGCTGATTTTCGATGGGGCGTGTGGAACGACCTTGCAAACGATGAATCTGCCCGCGTCGGCGTGGCAGGGTCGCGAGGGTTGCAACGAGTTTCTCAATCTCTCGGCTCCGGCGGCCATCGTTGAAGTGCATCGGTCGTTCTTAGAAGCTGGCGCCCACGTTGTTGAAACCAACACCTTTGGCGCGTCGCGCATCGTTCTGGCCGAGTATGGCTTAGAAGACCAGGTGCGCGAGATCAACGCCGCAGCGGTCGCCCATGCGCGTGAGGCCATGGAGGGGTTGCCTGGACGTTTTGTGGCGGGTGCGGTGGGGCCGACGACCAAGCTGCCTTCGCTTGGGCACATTTCCAGAGACGCGCTTTTTTCGGCGCTTCGAGAGCAGGTCGAGGCGCTGCTGGAGTCGGGCGTGGATCTGCTGGTTTTCGAGACCTGTCAGGACCTCTTGCAGTTGAAGTGCTGTCTGGTGGCCGCGTTCGAGGTGTTCGAGCGCTCTTCGCGAAGCGTGCCTGTCATGGCCTCCGTGACGGTTGAGCGGACCGGCACCCTTTTGGTCGGGACGGACATCGCGGCCGTGACTGCGACGCTGGAGCCATTTCCCCTGTTTTCCCTGGGGCTGAACTGTGCGACCGGTCCCGCAGACATGGAGTCCCACATCCGCTATCTTTCACAGCAATGGCCCGGCCGCATCTCGTGCATGCCGAATCAGGGTATGCCGGAGGTGGTCGGCGGACATACGGTCTATCCGCTTTCGCCCGCGGAATATGCGCGGCATATGCGCCACTTTGTCGAAGCGTACGGTGTCAGCGTGGTCGGCGGTTGCTGCGGCACCGGCCCTGAGCATATCCGCACGCTGGCGGCGGCGCTGCGTGACGTGACCCCAGCCCAACGGAGCGTCGAACAATGAAGCCATCCCTTTCCAGTCTCTATCAGGCCGTGGAACTTCGGCAGCAGATTCCTCCGCTGATCGTCGGCGAGCGGACGAACGCGAACGGTTCCAAGCTGTTCCGCGAACGCCTGCTGGAGGACGATTATCAGGGGTGCCTGCAGATCGGGCTTGCGCAGGAAGCCAACGGCGCGCAGGTGCTCGACTTGTGCGCGGCCTATGCCGGGCGCGACGAGTTGCGCGACATGACGGAGCTGGTCACGCTTTTCGCGCGCTCGGTGAAGATCCCTCTGATGATCGACTCCACCACCCCCGAGGTGGTCGAGGCCTGCCTCAAGCTCTATCCGGGCCGGTGCATCGTCAACTCGGTGAACCTGGAGGACGGCGGACGCACCTTGCGCCGCGTGTGCGCACTGCTCAAGCGCTACGGCGCGGCGACGGTGGCGCTGACGATCAGCGAGCGCGGCATGGCCATGAGCGCGGAGGACAAGGTCGCTACCGCGCGGCGCATCTACGACATTGCAGTCGGCGAATTCGGCCTGCGCCCGGCGGATCTGCTGTTCGACGCGCTGACCTTCACGGTGGGCGCGGGTGACGCGAGCCTGCGCGATGCGGCGGTGCAGACGCTTCGGGCGATCCGCGAGATCAAGGCGGCGCTGCCAGGCGTGGGCACGGTGCTGGGTGTCAGCAACATCTCCTTCGGGCTGTCGCCCGTCTCTCGCAAAGTTCTCAACTCCGTCTTTCTGCATGAGGCGGTTGAGGCTGGGTTGGACGCGGCGATTGTGGATGCGGGCAAAGTGGTGCCGCTGGCCCGCATTCAAGAAGCGGACCGTACGGTGTGTCTGGATCTGCTGTACGACCGCAGCGAAGGTCAGGCGCATGATCCGCTGATGCGCTTTATCGACTACTTCAAGGCGGCCGCGACGCCAGAGTCCGCTGCCGCTGCGCCGGAGGGATCGTTCAAGGGCGCGGAGAAAGCGGTGTTCGCGCAAATCGTCGAGGGCAGCAAGGAGCATCTGGAAGATAATCTCGCCATGCTGGTGCAACGCATGACCCCGCTGACAGCGATCAATCAGGTGCTCGTGCCGGCGATGCGGCAGGTGGGCGAGCTGTTCGGCCGCGGCGAGCTGCTCCTGCCCTTTGTTCTGCAGTCGGCCGAAGTCATGAAAAAGGCTGTGTCGTGGCTTGAGCCGCTGATGGAGAAGGGCGAGATCCGCCAGCAGACGCGCGTATTGCTGGCCACGGTTCAAGGGGATGTGCACGACATCGGCAAAAACTTGGTCGACATCATTCTGAGCAACAACGGCTACAAGGTGTTCAATCTGGGCATCAAGGTCCCCGTCGAGACGGTCATCGAAAAGGCGCGCGAGCACCGGGCGGACGTGATCGGGCTGAGCGGACTGCTAGTGAAATCGGCCATGGTCATGAAGGAGAGCATGAGGCAATACGCCGAGGCTGGCCTGACCCAGCCGATCCTCCTCGGCGGCGCGGCGTTGACGCCGAGGTTCGTCGCGGAGTCGTGCGCGCCGGAGTATGGCGGTCCGGTCGTCTACTGTTCGGACGCGTTTGCTGG
>CAYSXF010000557.1:0-4073 GCA_964434815.1 uncultured Lentisphaeraceae bacterium | reverse complement strand
GCTTCCTGGAGGGACAGCCATGAACGATTCCCGTCCCGAACTCGCCCTGCTGACCAACGGCCAGTCGGTCAGGCTGTCGGAGATCCCGACGCTGCCGCTCGACGACTTCGGCCAGGCCATCCTCGACGGCGTGGCCGCGCGCCAGCGCGTCTGCGCCCTCTTCGGCGCCGCTTCCCCTCTGCCCGGCGCGACCCGCCTTTACGTCGTGCTCGCGGACGACGAGCAGAACCTGCTCTTCGCCGCCGCAGCGGATGTCGTGGGCAACGAGTTCCCCTCGCTCACGACGCGCTGTCCGCAGGTGCATCTCTTCGAGCGCGAAATCGCCGAGCAGTTCGGCCTGCGCCCGACCGGGCACCCGTGGTTCAAGCCCGTGCGCTACTGCCACTCGTGGACCGGCCGCGACGCTTGGAGCCGCCCGGCGGATCAGCCGATCCTTCCGGCCGTGGGCACGTTTTACCGCGTCGAAGGCGAGCAAGTTCACGAGGTCGCCGTCGGGCCCGTGCATGCGGGCATCATCGAGCCCGGCCACTTCCGCTTCCAGTGCCACGGCGAACTCGTGTTCCACCTCGAGATCGCGCTGGGCTACCAGCACCGCGGCGTGGAAGAGGCCCTGCGCGGCGGGCCCGACAAGCGCTCGATCCACTACGCCGAAACGCTTTCGGGCGACGCCACGGTCGCGCACGCCACCACCTACTGCCAAGTGCTCGAAGCGCTCGCTGTCTGCCAGGTGAGCGCCCGCGCCCAGGTGGTCCGAGGCGTCGCGCTGGAGCTGGAGCGTCTGGCCAATCACGTCGGCGATCTCGGCGCACTGGCCGGCGATGTCGGCTTCCTGCCCACCGCTAGCTACTGCGGACGCATCCGCGGCGACTTCCTCAACATGACCGCGCTGCTGTGCGGCAGCCGCTTCGGTCGCGGCCTGATCCGTCCCGGCGGGCTCGGCTTCGATGTCGACGCCGAGCGCATCGCCGAACTCCTCCGGCGCATCGACGCGGGCGAGAAAGACGCCACCGTCGCGATCAACCTCCTCTGGAGCACCCAGTCGGTCATGGCCCGTTTTGAAGACGCCGGCCCGCTCCCGCGCAACGTGGCCTCCGAGCTGGGTATCGTCGGCCCTGCGGCCCGCGCGTCTGGCTTGGAGCGCGACGTGCGGCGCGACCAGCCTTCGGGCATCTTCTGCTTCTCCCACATCCCCGTCTCGTCCTGCGAGACCGGCGATGTCTTCGCACGCGCCTACATGCGCTGGCTGGAGATCCAGCACTCCATCGATTTCATCCGCGACCAGCTCCGCGCCCTGCCCACCGGCGCATCCCGCGCACCGGTCAAGGCGCTCGCGCCCGAACGCCTCGTCGTCGCTCTCAACGAGGGCTGGCGCGGCGAGGTCTGCCACGTGGCCATCACCGACGCGCAGGGCCGCTTCGCCCGCTACAAGGTGGTCGACCCGTCGTTCCACAACTGGCCGGGACTCGCGTATGCGCTGCGCAACCAGGAGATCTCGGACTTCCCGATCTGCAACAAGAGCTTCAGCCTCTCCTACTGCGGACACGACCTATGATCAAAGTAATTCTCGCCCGACTGCAACAGAAGCACCGCACCATGACGTATCCCGACGGCGCGCCGCCGCCGCTGCCGGACCGTTTCCGCGGTCGCCCGGTCATCGACGCCGCGAAGTGCCCCGAGGGGTGCCGCGCCTGTGCCGAGGCGTGCCCCACCGGCGCGCTCGATCCAAGCGATCCATCGCACATCGATCTGGGCAAGTGCCTCTTCTGCACGGACTGCGAGGATGCCTGCCCCCACAAGTCCGTCACGCATTCAGACAACTACCAGCTCGCGGCCCGCAACCGCAAAGACCTGCTCGTGCCGCGCGAGCGCCAGGCTGTGGAAGTCGTTGGGGCCGCGCTCGACGCGAAGCTCAAGAAGCTCCTTGGACGCTCGCTGAAACTCCGGCAGGTCAGCGCGGGAGGCTGCAACGCCTGCGAGGCCGACACCAACGTGCTGGGCACAGTCGGCTGGGACTTAGGCCGCTTCGGCATCCAGTTCGTGGCCTCGCCGCGCCACGCCGACGGGCTTCTGGTCACCGGTCCGGTGTCGCAGAACATGGCGCTCGCGCTCAAGAAGACCTACGACGCCGTGTCGGATCCGCGCATCGTCATCGCGGTCGGCGCGTGCGCGATCGCCGGCGGCCCTTACATCGGCCACGCGCAGGTCAACAACGGCGCAGACGCGCTCCTGCCGGTCGATCTTTACGTACCCGGCTGCCCGCCCCACCCGCTCACCATCCTCGACGGCCTGCTCCGCCTGATCGGCCGCATCGAAGACGGCACGCGCAAAACACCGTAAGCAGGGGAAACGCTCGCCGCGCAAGCGGTTTCGAAGGTGGCGCTCCACACGATGCCCCGACCTGACACGCTGACACCTGACGGCCCACTACACATTCTCTTCGCCGCGCCAGTACGATTAGAAGCCCGCAATCTCCGAGCGCGGATGGATATTCGTTTCGCATTTCCACACCTCATGAAGTGTGGAAATGGAACCGTGCCAGTACTCACCATCCAGCGCTACCGGTTCGCGGCCGTCGCGAACATCTCTAAAGGGGCGCACATGTTCGAATCATCAATAATGTAGATCAATCCACTGGCGGGGGCAAGCAGAAAGGGGGGGAAGAAACGCTCAACGTTTAACGCCCAACTCAACGCTCAACGCTTAAGTGGGAGAAAGTGGTAAGCCCGCCGCCAGCGGAGCGGAAATGAACGATAGGGTAACTCGAACGCTGAACATCGAACGCCGAACGTTGAACTCTGAAGTTTTGGACGAGGCTAATGTCTATGCGCGTTTCGCGATCTTCTTCAGCAGATAGGCCAGATTCACCGAAGCCGTGGCTTCTCCCCAGACGTTATCCGTCGTCCGGCTTACAAGGATTGCGCGGTCGGCGTCCGTCAAACGGGCGACCTCCTGAAGCACCCGCATGTCTTCAGCCTTCAGAAGAGAGGTCAATTTGATCTCCACCACCCAGCGCTGTCCGTTGAACTCAAGCACAAGGTCCGCCTCTTTCCGGTCGTTCGTGCGGAACCAGAAAGGCGTCACCGGGATGCCGTCGGCTGCGAAGGCCGACACGACCTGCTCGATCACCCACCCCTCCCAACTTGCGCCGACCCACGGCTGATCCAGCAGCCGACCGCCCCGGGCCAGCCCGAGTAAGGCGTGAAGCAGCCCGCTATCCCGCCAGTACACGCGCGGTGTCTTGACCAGACGTTTACCGATGTTGGCGAACCACGGCTGAAGACGTCGGATCAGAAAAGCCTGCTCCAAGAAATCCAGATACCCGTTCACGGTGTGGTAGCTCAAGCCCAGACTCTGACCCAATTGCGAGGCGTTCCACGGCTGACCATTGACCGCCGCAAGCATTTTGAAGAAGCGTGCGGTGACCGTCGGTAACGCGGGGAACCCCCATACAGGGAAGTCGCGCTGCGCCAACAAGGTCAGGTAGTCCGACTGCCAGGCTGGGAACGCAGGAGGCGAAAGAACCCCTCCATCCGGATATCCCCCGAAGTGCCAGAGCCGATCCCACTCCTTTTCAGGCATTTCAGCGGCCAAAAGCGGTGTCATTTCACAGACAGAAAGCCGACCTGCTAAACTCTCGGAAACGTGCCTCATGAGGGACGGCGCAACAGAGCCTAACAGCAGGAAACGCCCATGACGTTTTCTGTCAGCATCGATCGCCGTTCTCAGACGCGGAAAGAGTTCTGGCATGCTCTGCACCTCATCCAGAACCACGCACGGTCGCCCAGCGACCAGTTGCTCCCATGCAACATCGAGCCGGAGGCGGTCCGCGTCGCTCTCGAGGTCGAAGTAGACCGTCCCCGGCAGGTTTCGCGCCAAGGTGGTTTTGCCGCACTGCCGAGGTCCAACGACCACTGCGGCCGGATACGCTTTCAGCCGTTCCCTAACCAACGCACGATAGGCTCTTGAAATCATTTTTACAGATTAGAACTTCGTTTCTATTCTGTCAAGTCGGTTTCCCGGCTCAGGATACAGCGGGATGCCGACGCGTTCGATGTGGTCGCGCAGGTCTTGCA
>CAYSXF010000556.1:0-4077 GCA_964434815.1 uncultured Lentisphaeraceae bacterium | reverse complement strand
TGCGGCGGTAGGAGACAGCCTTCTTGCCGTTCCAGCTCTTGAACACGGCGGCGATCCCGCCCCACAGCTGCGCCATCGGGTCATCCGGGAACGCCTTGCCGAGATGCTTCTTCACGAGCTTCTTGAACTCGGCCGCGAGGAGCTCCAGATCTTCGGCCTTCAGGTCGGTGTCAGACTTGCAGCCGCGCGCGTGCTTGAACTGATCCAGCGTCTCGTCCATGATCTTGCGGATGCCCTTGCCTTCGGCCGGCTCCCGACCCTCCGCCTTCTCCATCACCACGTCCGCATACATCATGATCAGGCGGCGGTAGGAGTCCCACACGAAGCGCGGGTTGTTCGTCTTCTTGATCATGCCGGGGATGGTGGCCGTGGAAAGGCCGACGTTCAGAACCGTGTCCATCATGCCGGGCATGGAGCTGCGCGCGCCGGAGCGGCAGGAGACGAGCAGCGGGTTCACGGGATCGCCGTACTTCTTGCCCATGATCGTCTCGGTCTTGCGCAGCGCGGCCAGAACCTGGTCGGTCAGCTCGGCGGGCAGCTTACAGCCGTTGGCATAATACGCAGTGCAACACTCGGTGCTCACCGTGAAACCGGCCGGCACGGGAATGCCCAGCAGACACATCTCGGCCAGGTTCGCGCCCTTGCCGCCGAGCAGGTTCTTCATCGAGGCGCCGCCGTCAGCCTTGGCGTTGCCGAAAAAATAGACGTACTTCGTCGCTTTGGTCGCAGCCTTAGCGGGCGCGGCCTTCTTCACTGCCTTCACACTTTTAGCCATTGAAGCATTCCTTTGTTTGAAAATGAAGGCGGTATTTTAACACATGGCAAACGAGTGTCAATGTGTCACTTCATAGGAACGGCAACTCCAATTCTCTATGGCAAAGTGATTTGGATACGATAGAACCTGCTCGCATCCGTTGCCCCTTGGTCGGTAACTGTACGTTCGTCGCCGTTATCGTTGGCCGGGGCGGTGGTTAAGTCAGCCCACGGCACGCCAAGTGTCAGATTGGTGCAGAACTGCAGGGTGTAGATCCGGTCACTCCACCGCGGGCTGAAGGTCAGACGCTTCTGCGTGGCCTCGCCGGTCACGTTTTTGATGTCCAGTCGGAACACAGACGCGGAGTTGGTTGGGTCCAGACCTGCCACGTACTTGAACAGATTGTTTTGGCCGGTGCCGTCGGCATCGCAAACGGCGCACGAAAGGTCGCCAGTCTGTCCAGTCGAGTGTCCAAAGTACTGGAGGGTCCACGAATCCGGTATGCCGTCTCCGTCAGAGTCGGCCATTGGTGACGGTGCCGAGACAACGAGGCATGTCTCGACAATGCCCCCCGACCCATTCCACATGCCGCAAGAAAGATAAGCACGGGCACGGATTATGGTGCCGGTTGCGATAGTCCCGCCGCTTTTCGCAGTCTTGGGCTTGACAACCAAGGCAGTGTGTACGGCTGCAGACGCGGCCTGCACGCCGGTCAACTGCCAGCCGCCGGCGATGCGCATCCCAAAGCCGAGCGGCGTCCAGTCGACGCCGTTGGTCGTGGCCTCGAACGTGGTCTGCCATGCTTCTGGAGCTGCGCCTCCGCGGAGCCAGGTGACCGTTGCCCCGTTGTTGGTCAACGTGCCAATTGCGGGTTCTGTGTTGCAGAGCCGCCCCACGCGGGGGCTCGACACGTCGGCCAGACCGTTGAACCAGCCGCCTGCCAGGATACCGCCATCGGCCTGCAGGCATAGTGCGTTGACTTCGCTATCCACATAGGGGCCGAAGGCAGCGTCAGGCGTGCCGTCCGTGTTCAGCCGTGCCAGATAGGGATGAGCCTCGTTGCCGATCACGTAGAACGAGCCGCCCACCAGGATCTTGCCGTTCGCCTGCAGCACGAGCGTGTCCACCTGCCCGCTCGCACCCGGGTCGAAGCTCTCGTCCAGCGAGCCGTCCTGATTCAGACGCGCAATGTTGATGCGGTTCGTCGTGTTCACCGTCCCGAAATTCCCGCCCACCAGGATCTTGCCGTCCGCCTGCACCGCCACCGCCTGAACCTGCCCATCGACAACCGGGTTGAACGTGTCGTCAATCACGCCGTCTGCGGTCAATCGACCGAGGCCAATATGCCCAGATCCTCCCAGCGTGCTGAATGAGCCACCCACCAGAATGCAACCGTCCGCCTGCACCGCCAGCACGCAGACCGGCTGGTCTGCGCCCGGATCGAAGGCGGTATCCAGCGTGCCGTCCGGCAACAGGCGTGCAAGGTGGTTGCACGAATTCGTGACGTCCAGCGTCGTAAAGTCGCCGCCCAGCAGCACGCTGCCGTCCGCTTGTACGACCAGCGCATTGACGCTGCCGTCCGCTTCGGGAACGGCGCCAGCTTGCAGCAACCCGTTGGTGCCCAACCGGCCAAAACACTTGCAAGACAAGCCACCCAGCGTCCCAAACTCGCCACCCACCAGGATTCCGCCGTCGGCTTGCACGGCCAGCGCATGGACCACATCACCCGCGCCCGGGTCGAAGGTGTCGTCCAGCGTCCCGTTTGCATTCATGCGGGCCAGACGGAGACGCGAGACGGTATCGGCGTACAAGGTCATGAACCCGCCGCCGAGCAGAATCTTCCCGTCGGGTTGAACCGCCAACGCGCGGACCAGGCCATTCGGATCCGGTTGGAAGCTGGTGTCCCCAAAGACCAGATTCACCTCGATCGCCGCGACAGAACTCGTCACGCTGCCATACGTCCCGTGTACCACGACATCATAATAGCCGACATCGGACGCCTGAACGCTGTCCACGTTGAACGTCGTGTCGGTCGCACCCGCCACCGCCGCCCCGTCCTTCCACCACTGGTAGCTCAACCCGGTTCCCTTGGCGGAGACTTTGAACATCACGCTGTCGCCCAACTGACTGTTCTGGGTGAAAGGCTGCTGCGTGATAGCCGGATCCAGCACCGTCAGCACGGCCACTGTACTCGTCACGCAGCCGTCGGCATTGCGCACGATCACGTCGTACCCTCCCGCGTCGGAGCCGAAGACACCATTCAGGCTCAGCGCCGTCGTGGTGGTGCCCGTGACCTGTGCGCCATCGGTCAGCGTCACGCCGTTCTTCCGCCACGTGCAACTGAATGGCGCGGACCCCACGGCCCACACGGTGAATATCGCCGTTGATCCGGCGCCATTCGTGCAACTCGCAGGTTCACCCTCAATGACCGGAGCGCCCAACCCGCTTTCGATTATGCCGCTCGACGCATCGCTGCCCCCGCCGACCGTGTAGCCGCGAGCCCGAACCGTGCCCAGCGGCTCAGAGCCACCTTCCAGTCTCCATCCGCCCTGGACGCGCACGCCCGTGCCCATCATGGTCCACAGGGAACCACCATTGGTCGTGCACTCGAAGGTCGTCCGCGCCACCTCCGGTGCCGTGCTGCCGCGCATCCAGGTGATGGCGCCGTCGACCGCTTGGATCGTCTCGGTGGGAGCCTCCGTATTCTCCAGCCGCCCCAGGCACCCGATCTGCACGTTGTTCAACGACCAGGACGATCCGCCGACCAGCACGCGACCATCAGCCTGCACGGCCAACGCCTTCGTGTAGCCCGCTTCCGGCGTGACGAAGGGGTCCGGTGTCCCGTCAGCGGCCAACCTTGCCAGTCCGCGGTAGCGCGACACGCCGTTCAGCGACCAGAACCCGCCAGCCACCAGGATCTTCCCGTCGGCCTGCAAAGCCAGCGAGAAGACAGCACCATCAGCGTTTGGATCGAAGGTTGCGTCCACGACGCCGTTCGTCTCCAGACGCCCGATGTCATTGCGATTCGAGCCTCCCAGCGTGTCGAACTGGCCACCCACCAGAATCCGGCCGTCCGCCTGCACCGCCAGGGCGCTGACCGTGCAGTACCCAGCCGAGCTGACGCCCGGATTGAAGTCTGCGTCCAGTGTACCATCGGCATTCAAGCGTCCCAACCGCGAGGGTCCCAAGTCGCCACCCAGCGTGTCGAACGAGCCGCCCACCAGAATCCGGCCGTCCGCCTGCAAAGCTAGCGTCTGGACCTGGCCATACGCTCCCGGATCTGTCTCTTATACACATCTGACGCTGCCGACGAATAGAGAGGT
>CAYSXF010000555.1:0-4092 GCA_964434815.1 uncultured Lentisphaeraceae bacterium | reverse complement strand
AGATTTCTGCCTGTCTCGTGGGCTCGGAGATGTGTATAAGAGACAGTCAGAATGCCGCCGCCGACCGGACTGAACCAGCTCGCCAGCAAGCAGGTCATCAAACAGTAGCCGATAGCCCCTCCGGCGTTGGGCTTGAGGTTCAGCTTTTCAAGCACGCCGTCGAACAGCGTGTCGCTGCCCAACTGCACGAGGCAGCAGAGCGCAACAACGAACAGGAGCGCCCACAGCACGCGCCTGCCCACATGCATGGCCCTGCCGTAGATGAGCATGCAACTGAAAAGAAGCACGAACGCCGGCAGCAGCCACAGCGTCAGGCCGAACAGGCTGTAGCCGACGAACACCGACCATGCCCCGACGATTCCGATCAGGTTCGCAGGCGGAGACAGCGGCGGCGAGTTCAGCCATGAGATATCGCGCCAGTTGTAGGTGATCATGCTGAGCAGCGGAAACAGCGCGACAGGAAACAGCAGCGAACCGGCCAACCGGCGGTATGCCCGGCGCTCCAGCTCCATCCGGTCTTGCGTTTTATCTGTGCCTAGGTCTTCCATAATAGTGCATCAGAGCCCTTCTTGCCCTTCGGCAGACTTGGAAATGAGGGGTATCAGCTTGACGGTCTCCGGCAGCGGCTTCACCTCGTCAATGGAGAGCCCCTGTTTCACATGAACGATCACGGGGACTTCATTGGTCGTGTTTGGCGTGAGAGGGATATTACCGTTTACCGAAACCATAATCTCGTCGAACTTCACCGCCTTCACCACCTCGGAACGGCCCGTCAGTTCGACGTCCACCCACTCAGGGTCAGGCTTCCACCGGTTGGCCGAGGCGAACGGCTGCGAGACGATCACAGGCACGCGCTCGATCTTCGCAGTGGCCTTTTCGCTGGTGATCATGACATTGACCACCATGTCCGGCGGCTCCACCACCGCATTGACCGCGTCACCCGGCGGAAACAGCCGAACGCGTTTGGAGAACGTCTGCGACCGTCCGTCCACGTCGATGGTCTCTGTCAAAATCTGCGTTTTCTCAGCATCCACCGATGAGAGCAGGCGGCGCGACCCCTTGACTACCGCGTTCGTCTGGTCGTACACGAGCTGAACCGTGCCGCGCGCTTTGCCCTCCATCACGGGCGGCGCCACCGCCAGCTGCAGCGACATGGGCACGTCGAATTTGATCACCACGACGCTCGGCTCGATCTTGGCCACGCGAACCCCCTCGACGCCGCGCAAATTGGTGTGCCCCACCTTCATTGAAACCGTGTCCAGCGGCATGCTTTTCTTCTGCTTCGGACGCACCACACACCGCAGCGTGGAGGCTGCCAACTGGCTCACCTCCGAATAGGATCCGCGCAAGGTGACCTGCACCGACCGGGGCTCAATCGACCAGATAGCCGCGCCGTCCGTACCCGTCTCGATATCCGTCTCGACAGGCACCGAAACCACCCGCACGTGGCTGATGTCCGAGCGGATCGAAAAATAGATCAGCACCGAAATCACCAAGGAAAGCAGCTTCCAGTAGCCGTTGTTCACGAATACGATCCGCAAAGCCGACAGCAGTCTACTTGCCAGCATGGTCGGCCCTCCCCGCATCGCTTGCCAGCCGCCGCAGCAGTTTGTCGATCTGGGCAGTCAGCCAGTCGGTCAGCGTCTGACCGCGCCTGCGCTCGTACGGCATCGCGACCCTGAGCCACCTCAGGATCACTTTCTGAATGTTGTCGCTTTCGTCGTAGCGGTGCAAGCGCCCGTTGTAGGCCGCCGAAACCTTACCGCTTTCCTCGGAGACCACGATGATCACCGCATCCGTCTCTTCGCTCAAACCCACGGCCGCCCGGTGCCGCATGCCGGAGGTGACCAGCTCGCTTTGATTCGAGACGGGGAAGAGGCAGTGCGCCGCCGCAATGCGGCCCTCGCGGATGATGATGCCGCCGTCGTGCATCGGCAGGGGCGGAGTGAAGATCGAAACCATCAGCTCATGGCTGACCAGCGCGTTCAATTTGATGCCGGAGTCTTCATAGCCGTATAGCGAAATCCCACGCTCCACCGCGATCAGCGCGCCCATGCGCGCCTTCGCCAGCTTGAGGATGCAGCGGCACAGCGTTTCCGGAACCGACTCCGGCCTCAGCGCGTAAGGGCGCTTGAACAGCCGCTGCCCGCCGACCAGCGCCAGCACGCGCCGGATCTCCTGCTGGAACACGACCACCATGCTCAAAGCCAAGTAAACCAGCAGGAAGTACACCACCCGCGCCAGCACATCGAAGCGGAACAGATACGTGAACAGCAGCAGCGACACCACCAACACGCAGAAGCCCAGCAGCACCTGCGCACTGCGGGTACCCTTGACGTAGCGGATGAGGGAATAGACTCCTAAATACAGAATCAGGATCTGCATCACGTCGTTGAAACCGATCTGTAAACCCTCGAACATGCGCGCTAAACGCCCTTCCTGTCCGCCAATGCACTCGCCACCGTCAGCGCTTGCCGCGTCGCCTGAACATCGTGCACACGCACGACCGACGCCCCCTGCAACACGCTCCACACCGCAGCGCCGACGCTGCCGCCCACGCGCGCTTCGGCCGACGGCTCGCCGCACAGCTCGCCGATGAACCGCTTGCGCGACGCGCCCACCAGCACCGGCGCCAGCCGCGCCAGCCGCCCGATCGCCGCCAACACCGCCACATTGTGCGCCGTGGTCTTCGCGAACCCGATGCCCGGATCGATCACCACGCACGCGCGCGGAACCGCCTGCTCCTGCGCAAACGACAGCGCCGCCCGCAGCGCCGCCTCGACCTCGGCTACCACATCGCCGTACACGGCCAGCCGCGCCATGGTCTGAGGCGTGCCGCGCATGTGCATCAGCACCAGGCCTGCCCCCGTCTCGCGCACCACAGCCGCCATCGGCTCGTCGCCCGCAAACGGCATAATGTCGTTGACAATACAGGCGCCGGCTGCCACCGCAGCCCGCGCCACCGCAGCCCGCCGCGTATCGACCGAAAGCGCCGCGCCGCCATGGGCCGCCAGCGCGCGGATGACCGGCAGCACCCGACGCAGCTCCTCTTCCTCGTCCACCTCGGCCGCGCCCGGCCTCGTCGATTCTCCGCCGATATCCAGAATGTCGGCGCCTTCCGAAATGAGCTGCAGTCCGTGCGCCACCGCGCGGTCGGCGTCGAACCACCGGCCGCCGTCTGAAAACGAATCAGGCGTGACATTCACAATGCCCATAATCCGGGCCGGAGCGAGCGGCAGCCGCTTCTCGCAGCACCGCCAAACGCGCGGCCCGTCCGAATCGCCAGCCGCCACAAACTCTCCGCGTGCTTCCATCCGCACTCCGCTCAAGGCAGCGGGGGCGGCTGCGGCGCATCTTTCGACCCGCCCTCGCCGCCATCCGCCGCACCTAAATCCAAGAGGCCCTGATCCGCCTGCCGTGGCGCGTCCGGCGCGGACGCGTCCTTCGGCCCGGCAGAGGCGGACGGTGCCGAGCCTTCGCTGGCGCTCACAGCCGCCTCGGGCGACACCGGCGGCACCGCGCCCGCTGGCGTGCCCGCTTCCGCGCTTTTCTTCGCCGCGCGCTCGGCTTCGCTTAAAATGCGCCCGCCCTTGATCAGCTCTTCGACGTCGCGCCCGTCCATCGTCTCGGCTTCGAGCAGATGTTCGACCAGCTTCTCAAGCTGCTGACGGTTCGCGCTGATCATTTTCTCCGCCCGCGCGAAAGCTTCCGAGACGAGCCGCTTGACCTCTTCGTCGATCATCTTCGCGGTGTCCTCGCTGTACGCCTGGCTGCGCGCCACTTCCCGCCCGAGGAAGAGCGTTTCCTGATTGTCGCCGAACGACTGGAAGCCGAACACGTCGCTCATGCCGAAGGAGCAGATCATCTTGCGGGCGATGTCGCTCGCCATCTTGATGTCCATCCGCGCGCCGGTCGAGATGTCGCCCGTGAAGAGCTGCTCAGCGATGCGGCCGCCCATCAGCACGACCAACTGATCCAGCAGCTCGAGCTTCGTGCGGTTGAGCACGTCGCGCTCCGGCAGCGACATCGTGGCGCCCAGCGCCTGGCCGCGCGGGATGATCGTCACCTTATGCAGCGGCTCAGAATGCTCGC
>CAYSXF010000554.1:0-4096 GCA_964434815.1 uncultured Lentisphaeraceae bacterium | reverse complement strand
GGTAGGGACGGTTCCCCGAACCGTCCGCGGACGCCTCGGGGAGGCGTCCCTACCTCGGATCCGTTACGTCTTCAATACGTCAACTGGCTGCCGCCGATGTACTCGCGCAGAATGGAATCGCCCGGCACCACGTTCGACGACAGCGACGAGAAATTGTGCAGAAAGCCCGACAGCCGGCGCGCTTCGATGTACTCTTCGTCCCAAGGCTTGATCTGGTTCAGCAGCGGCGTGGCCAGCGGCTTGAGCACCGCGAGTTCGTAGTCCAGCGCCGAGTTGAACACCGCGTCCGCGAGGTGCTGGAAGGGATAGATCCAGCGCCGCTCGCCGCGCGTCACGGACTTCCACATCCGCAGCGTGTTGATCGCGGGACGGTTCCGGAACTGGTGGTCGCGCACGATGCGCCGGATGATGCGGTTATCGTTGGTCGAAATGCGGTTGCTGCTGTCCACTCCGAGCTGGGTCAGCGCATTGACGTAGATCAGGAATTTGTTTTCGCGCGGGATGTCGGCCGTCAGCCGCGGGTTGAGGCAGTGGATGCCCTCCATCACGATGACGCCGTTCGGCGGCAGTTGGGTGACAGCATCCTGGTCATACCCCTGCCTGATCCTGAAGTCGAACAGCCGCATGCGCACCGGCTCGCCACGCATCAGCCGCAACAGGTCGCCGTTGAGACGGTTCAAGTCCATGGACTCGATGTGCTCATAGTCGAGCTTGCCGTCGGCGTCGCGCGGGTTCAGTTCGTCGCCCACGAAGTAGTTGTCGGTCGAAATCAGGATCGGCCTGCAGCCGTTGACGCGCAGGTGCGTGACGAGCCGTTTGGCAAACGTGGTCTTCCCGGCCGAAGAGGGACCGGCCACCAGCACCAGCCCAACCGGAACTTCACGCGAGGTGACCTGGTCCGCGATGCGCGCCAGCTTCTTGTCGTGCAGGGCCTCCATCGTGTGGATGAAATCGTCCGCGCTTTTTTCGATGACCGCCTGGTTGAGCTGCCCAACCGTCGTGACGCCCACGATCTTGCCCCACTCGATGTGCTCCTGATAGACCTCGAACAGATACTCGAAAGGCGGCAGAGGCTGCAGCTCACGCGGCGCTTCCGACGACGGCACATTGAGTACGAAGCCCCGCGCGTGCGGGATCAGGTCGAAAAGATCCAGCACGCCGGTCCGCGACACCAGCGACTCCTGGCTCAGCTCAAGGAACGAACCGCAGCGCGTGAGACAGATGATCGGAGGATTGCGGTGCGCCAGCAGGTTGAGCTTGTCGGTCTGTCCGGTCTGGCGGAACAGGGTCACCGCCGCTTCATAGGAAACCGTCTCGGCCGTGATCGGCAGATCCTGCCGCACCGTCGCCAGCATCGCCTCTTTCAGCTTCCTGACGTTCGCCTCGAGCGCCTCTGGCGACAGGTCGGGCCACGCCACCGTGCAGAAAAGGCCCACGCCGATCGAGTTCCGGACGCGGCACTCCATTCCAGGAAAGAGTTCGTGCGCCGTCTTGGCCAGCAGGAAACAGAGCGAAGTGCGGTAGATGTTCCAGCCGTGCTCATCCGTGATCGTCAGCGGCGCGATGGTCGCATCGGTGATCAGCGGCACAAACAGCGACAGCACCATGTTGTTCACGATGGCCCCGAGGACGGGATACCCCCTCGCGTCCACCGACGGCAACAGCTCGCTGATGCGGGTTCCCGCCGACACCACCATGGGCTCCTGCCCTTTGACTGTCACGGTGATCGCATGCATGTCTGTTTCTCCCAAACGGGCAGGCACGGAGACCTGCCCCTACACACACGGACGACCCGCCGGTCGCCCCTACTCGTCGCCCTCGCCCTTCTGCGAGCCCTCGTACAGGTCGAACACCACCATGCGGCATTCGATCGGGCCGTTGAAGAACGGCACGCGCCTGGACGAGCGCAGGCCGATCTTGCGCGACATCTCCATGTTGCCCGTCAGCACGCAGCCGGTATAGCCGGTGCACTTCTGCTTGAAGAAATCGCCGATGCGGGCGTAGATCGGCTCCAGATCCTGCCCCTCGCCCATGCGCTCGCCGTACTCCGGGTTCAAGAAGATCACGCCCGGCGGAGGCGGCATCTTGGTCGCCGCAAAGTCGCATTGCCCGAAAGTGATATACTCCGAGACGCCTGCCGCGATCGCGTTCAGGCGCGCGGTCTCGAGCGCCTCGCCGTCGATGTCCGTGGCGATGATCGGCGGCAGCCCCTGCCGGCGTTCCTGGCTGCGCGCCGTGATCACCATGTCTTTCCAAATCTGCTCAGGCGACGCGCCGAAGCGCTGGCGGACGCTCGTGCCCGCGACTTCGCCGGGGATCGTCAGGCGGTAACCCTTGAGCGCCATGAAGCCGAAGTGGCTCTTGAAGCTGCCCGGCGCGCGGTTGAGCGCCAGCAGCGCAGCCTCGATGGCCGGCGTGCCGCTGCCGCACATGGGCGCGATGAACGGCGAGTTGGCGTCCCACTCGGACGCCAGAATGCACCCCGCCGCCAAGGTCTCCTGCATCGGGGCCTTCCACGGCAGCTTGCGGTAGCCGCGCTTGGAGAGCGGCTCGCCGGTGGTGTCGAGGTAGACCATCAGCTCGTCGTCCTGCCAATAGATGAAGACCGACGCGCCGAAGGTCTCACGGCCCGAGTCGGGGCGTCCGCCGCACTTGATGCGCATGCGGTCCGCGATCGCGTCCTTGGCCTTGAGCGAAGGCATGCGCGTGTCGCGGATGTTGTCGTTGTGCACCGCCGTATTCACCGTGAAGTAGCCGTCGGGCTCGAGATAATTTTCCCACTCGATCGAGACCACGTCGTCGTAGAACTCGTACAAGTCGCGGCACTCCGAGCGGAGAAGCGGCGCGAGCACGCGGTGCGCGGTGCGCAGCTTGAGGTTCAGCGTCATCATGTCGCGCATCGTGCCCCGCACGGAGATCATGGTCTCCGTGGCGGTCTCAATCTTGTAGCCCAGGCGGGTCAGCTCTTTCGAGGTCTGAGGGACGAGCCCGCGCGCGCAGGAGACAATCAGGGGATAGGTGTCTTTCCAGATATTCATAAGTCTTGCCGTCAACGTTTAGCGACGTTATACCATAATTGCCCGCTCGGCGCAGTAGGGAAGTTAAAAAGCAAAACCGCAGGGAAGTCACCCTCCCCGCGGTTCTCGTAGTCATCAGGATTGGAAAATCAACTCCTCAATCCTAACTCCAACGTGATTAGAACTCCCAGCCCTTGCGGATATTGGGCATGAGCAGCGCGTTGGCCGCGGCGTTGCCGGCGAACGTCTGATTCTTGCTGTCCCACGTCAGCTTGCCGGGAATCCGCTGCGCGATCGTGCCGACGAGCATGCCTTCGAGCATCGGGACAGAGAGTCCGACGTCGGAGAAGGCCTTACCCTGGCCCTTGCAGGCGTTGACGAATTCAATGTACTGGCCGCCTTTGCAGCAGCGCTCGATCGACTGCGGAATGTTCACCAGCGCCTCGTGCTTGGTCGTGGACTTCATCTTCTCCTCGCCCTTGAGCGCGACGTAAGCCTCCTGTCCGTAGTCGTTGGTGCTGACCATCATGCCCTTGCTGCCGATGATCAGGCAGCCGGTGTTCGGCACCTGACCCAAGGAGGCGATGACCTGCGGCATGAGATCCGCTGAAGGTTTGAGGTTGCCGTCATACCAGAAGAGGTTGACGCCCGGCATACCCTTGCGAGGAGCGTAGCTCAGCTTCACGATGCTCTTAGACGGATAAGTCTCGTCGTTCTTGCCATCGATCTGCGTGGTTTCGGCCGACAGCACCTCACCGAGCTTGAGGCCGCGGAACGGCAGGTTCATCGTGTGGCAGGCCATGTCGCCGAACGCGCCGGTGCCGAAATCGAAGAATCCGCGCCACTTGAAATTATGATACACGCCCGCCTTGAACGGACGCGGCTTAGCGGTGCCCAGCCAACTGTCCCAGTCGAGCGTGGCGGGAACCGGGTCGGAGCCGTCGGGACGCGCGATGCCCTGCGGCCAAACAGGACGGTTGGTCCACACGTGCACTTCGGTCACGGTGCCCAGAACGCCCGAATGCAGGATCTCGACGTTGCGGCGGAAGCCGTCGCCGGCGCTGCCCTGGTTGCCCATC
>CAYSXF010000553.1:0-4098 GCA_964434815.1 uncultured Lentisphaeraceae bacterium | reverse complement strand
CAGTTCGAACCGTGCGAAGTAGGCCACGTCCTCGTTCACAGCGGCCGTTTCGTGCTGATAGTAATCGCCATACACCAGCGTCTCGCCGACCACCGCGCCGGTCAGTTCGCCGCGCTTCCCAAAGATCTTGCTGAGAATCGGGAAGTCGTAGCGGAGCTGCGTGAAAAAGCCGCGGTAATCGCTTGTCGCGCCGTTATCCATTTCCGCCGCGAACATCGGGCCGGTCTGAAGCGAAACGATATTCTTGGCGTACGGCTCGACGGACGCTTGGACATGCGGATAGATCAGGTTCGACCAGCGGAACGTGTCGTACATGTTCGCGCACAGCACGCTGAGTTTGTCGGTACGGTTGAAGACCGGATTCCAGTCGTTATCTGTGCTGCCGTCCTTGGTCTTGTAATAGCTGTCTTTGTCGCCCGACAGATAGAGCACCGCGCCGGTCAGCTTGGGCTTGCCGAACACCTCTTTCTCCGAGTAAGTCAGTCCGCCATAGCCCATATACGCAAAGATGTCACGCTCTGCCACGCCGGTCTCACTGTCCACTGAGCCGACCTGCGCCGCAACCTCGACCTCGGCCGAGAGCTTGTCGTTGATCTTCGGCATCAGGCGCGTGCCCATCGTGTGGAAGTCACGCCCGGGATAGCGCGTGCCCGTGCTGCCAAAGAAGCGGGACTCCTGCTTCCAGATCCAGTAGAACTCCATCGGTAAATCCTGAATCTCATTGTAGTGGAGATAGGCCATCAGCCCCTTCTCGTCCATCCGGGAGTAAGGGTCTCCGCTGACGACCTTGGTGAGATCATAGATGTTGTGCGGATTGCCCAACGTCTCATTGTCGCGGTAGGTGTTCCACGTGCCCATCAGGTCGACGGCGCTCTTATCCAGCACCTTGACCTTCGCCATGATGGCGTCGAAATAGGCCGAACGCGAGCCGTCGCCAGGCGTGCCGTCGCTGATCAAACGGCCTGCGCCTTCGCTGATGTCTTGCCGGCCCACACGCAGATCGACGCGGTCGCCGATGTTTTTGAAGTCGAAGTACAGATTGTCGATAAAGGCTTCGTCCGGGAATTTGTTCTTGTCGATGTCGGCCTTACTTGGGCTGTTGTAGCCCCGAAACTCATCCGCGACCCTCATATAGACGTCGAAATCTTCGCCGTAAGACGCCTTACCCCACACGCGGGGACGCATCCGATAGTAATCTTCGTATTCCCCGCTGATGGTGTTCTTGCCCGAGGACATCCAGTTGTCTTTGAACTCATAGCGCAACCGGAAGTCCGCGCCAGCGTCAAAATCCAACCCCGTCTTCTTGTCAGCAACTTCTGCCGTGTTCTGAGCGAACACCACCGCGGTCATCGCCGCCAGCGATACTCCGACGAACAGTTTTCTCATGTGAGTTTCCTGCTTGTTTCACTTATCACCTGTCAGGCAGCGCCCACCGCCTTCTCATACAAGTGAATTGCAGGCAGTATGAAAACCAAACGTCAGCAGACCATGAGCGTATGGTTAGGATTCTGTTAGTCTAACCAGATTCGAATCCAAATGAAACCTAACCGAAACGGTCTTGATCCGCGCGATGCGGCGTGTTTGGATGAAGTCGCATCCGATGCCGGCTTGCTGAGGCGCAGGTGGAAAAATTAGACAGCGCCTAATGTCCTGCTTCTTTTGACCCAACGTCGGAGACCAGACACGCGGCAGGAACCGCGTTGTCTGCGTCGACTGGTTAGACCGTCTTGCCATCATTATCGGCACTTCTCTTCATCGCTTCTGCAATAAATGCCTCGTCAGCCAAACGCTTGTGTTCAATGTCTTCAGTAATCACGTGTGGTTTATGAAAGCCAGTTCCTATGTGATTCAGAATCCGCTCAATCTTTTCCAATTCATTCGCAACGTCATGAATTGTCTTCCTCTTCACATGAAGCGACCCATCCATGTACCGAATATCGATGTTAACCGGCGTCTCGTATGTTTTACCCGTGAATGATCGATATGAAACGCGCCCGGTAAAGGTCATTCCAGGATAAACCTCTTTGATGCGAGAGTACGTCCCGATAAGCGCAGATTCTGACGCTCCTGCGCCTAACGTGCCGACACCGTGTTCGACAATGCCAATTTGCTTCTCGCTCTTTTCTTTCGGGATAGCGTTCTCGCCGCCAAGAAGCAACTGTAGACGAGGTTCGGTGGTTAGTCGGACATCGTATGCTGGCGTCTGTCCTTGATTGGTAATCACAAGCAACAAGAATGGGACATCGCCACCTAACTTAACCTCAACCATGGGACGAGATCGTTCCTGTTCGAGTTCTGTCAGTGTTGCCACATTTTTTTGTGAGATTGAGTTGGCCCTTGCGCCGAGAAAAGCGATTCCAATTGTGGCGAGCACATAGACAACGGTAAGTGCCACCATAATTAGACCTTGGTTGTCATTGCACAGCTTTATGACGTCCTGCATTCATACCTCCAGCTTAACAGTGTAATTGAACATACTTCACGAGCAGGCTGACTTCATCAATCAGTGTTGTGATACTACAGGTGTAATCTCTTAGGGATCAAGTGGCCAAGTGATTGTCCAGCATATCATTATTTCTGAGCCCGTGTTGTCGCTTGCCCTCTAGGTAGGCCTTTTGCAAACAACGGAAGTAGCTCTTATTCTGATGTGTACCTGAAAGAGAGCGAAACAAAGGCATAACGCCACCTTCGTCAGAAAAACTCTTTCAGCGCTTCAACCGCCTTGAGGTATTTCGCATAGCGCAGCGCGTAGACGCCGCGGAGCGCAGGGTTGGGCTCGTGCCGCCGCGCGACGCGGGTCATGGCCGCCACCGCCGCCTCATACGAGGGATGGAGGCCGCAGGCCACGGCCGCCGCGATCGCCGCGCCGAGCGCGCCGAGTTCGGAGCCGTCCGGAATTTCGACCGGCACCTGGAAAATGTCCGCGAACATCTGCACCCACACCGCGCTGCGCGCCGCGCCGCCCGTGAGCCGGATGACCTCCGGCTTCGAGCGGAATTTGTAGAGCCGCTGCAGGTGATAGTTGTGCGAGAAGATGCAGCCCTCGTACACCGCGCGCATCACGTCGTTGCGCGTGTGGCGGTTCACCAGCCCGAGGAAACAGGCCTTGGCCGCATAGTCAACATTAGAGCCGTACAGGAACGGCAGGAAAAGCGGATCGCTCTCGCGCGGCGCCATCGCGCCCACGGCCGCGTCCGCCCACGCATAAACCCGCCCCTCGCCCGCCTGCTTGAGCAGTTCCTTCTTGTCCGAAAGAAACTCGCTGACGAACCACTCCAGGTTGCCCGCACCCGTGGGGCTGCCTTCAAGCATCAGATACCAGCCCGGCATGCTGTAGCACGAGGTCATGAAGAGCCCCTTGTCGATCAGCGGCTGCCGCGCGATATACTGGTTGTTGCCCCAGGTGCCCGCGACCATCACGAACTGGCGCTCGTCCACGCAGCCCGAGGCCAAGCCGCAGGCGTCGATGTCGAACATGCCGCCCGCGACCGGCGTGCCTGCCTTGAGGCCTGTCAGCGCGGCCGCGGCGGGCGTCACCGCGCCGCAGAGGTCTGCGCTTTTCACCAGCGGCGGCAGCAGGCGCTTCATCTCAGGAATGCCGAAGAGCGCCAGCACCTCGTCGTCGTAGCGCTCCGTGACCACGTTCATGAGGCTCGTTCCGCTCATGTCCGTGAGTTCCATGCGCACCTCGCCGGTGAGCATGAAGCGGATGTAGTCCTTGGCCATCAGCACCGCCGACGCGTTCGCGATGCTCTGGGGCTCGTGCTCGCGCAGCCACGCCAGCAGCGCGTTGGGCTGGGCCGGCCAGATGCACTGGGCGGTCTTCGGCAGCGCCCGCGCATCGACGCCGTCCCGCTTCCACTGCGCGATGATCTCCGCCGCGCGGCCGTCCATGGAGTTGATGCCGTTGCGGACGGGCTGGCCGTCCGCGCCGATCAGGTACAGCCCGTTGCCGTGGCCGGTGCAGGCGACGCAGGCGATCTTCGCCGCGTCCACGCCCGCCTTGGCGATCGCTTCGCGGATCGCCTCGGCCGTGCCGCGCCACATGGCACCCATGTCGCGCTCCGACCAGCCGGGATGAGGCTCGAGAATGTCCAC